>JAZFTL010000194.1:0-2949 GCA_036446675.1 Thermoanaerobaculia bacterium | reverse complement strand
CTGGCCCCGGCTTGGATGGTTGTGGTAATCATCGCCCGAGAGTTCGCGGTGTCGGCTCTTCGGAGTTTGGCTGCATCCGACAACGTTATAGTGGCAGCGATCTTCTCAGCGAAACTAAAGACGACCCTACAGATCGTTGCGATAGCGCTGATGATTATTTCCAATCAACTTGGGGAGTTCGAAAGGCTGGCGCCCGTCGCCCTCTGGCTGGCAATGCTTGCGAGCGTCTATTCCGGTCTTGAATATTTCTTCCGATTCGGGCCGGATGTATTCAGGGCTCGGACACGTCAACAGCCATCCCCCCCTACCCTCGAACCGTAAATGGAAAGCCCACTGCTGCAGCGCCTCGCGCTGTTTTCCAGACGCAGGTACAGGCGCATCTTCCTGGTTACGGCACTCCTGGTCGGTGTTTCCATCTATCTTGCAAGTCGGTTGACATTCGATACGGACATCCTGAACTTGCTGCCGCGGAATCATCAGTTGGTCAAAACATACCGCGCCAGTTTGGAGGAATTCGGAAGTTTAGACTACCTCTTGATTGCCGTTAGAATTCCTGAAGACGCCGTCATCGACCCGTATGAGAGCTTCGTACAGAAGCTGGCAGACAGACTCCAGAAGGTGCAAAGTTTAGAGAGAGTCGACTATCGGATCGGAGGGGCCGAAGAGCTCTTCAAGACCTTTCTCCCCAAATCGGCACTTTTTCTGGATGCTGACGCCAGGGAGAAATTGGCGGTCAAACTGGAAGATCAGAACCTCCAGAAAAGGGCGCAAGAGTTGCGTAGGCTTATAGCGATGCCTCAATCGCTGGCCATGAAAGGGTTGCTCCAGTTGGACCCGTTGGGACTTTCGGAAATCTATTGGAACCGACTCAAGGGTAGCGCGGCTGGGATGAAGGTCGACTGGGGCAGTGAGTATCTGCTGTCGAAGGACCGACGGATGTTGCTGATTCTGGCGTTGCCCGCCAAGCCGCCACAGAATGTGGATTTTTCCAAGCGACTGGTTGACGAAATGAATGAGCAAATTGCCGCAGTCAAGGCCGAATGGCCGCAGCTCAACGGTTCGGGACTGCGGGCCGCTCCAGAGGTGCTGCTGGGCGGTCGGTATGTGATCGCGGTCGGCGATGAGTCGCTGATACGAAGAGATGTATTCATCAATGTATTTACTTCCATGTTGGGTGTTCTCTTGCTGTTTCTGTTGGCATTTCGCCGAATAGGGACCTTGGTCTACGCTTTCATACCCCTCAGTTGCGGCCTAATTTTGACCTTCGGGCTCGCAGCTCTCTTTATGCCGCAGTTGAGCGCTGCCACGAGTGGAGTGGCTGCCCTGTTGATTGGGCTCGGTATCGATTTTGTGATCGTGTCCTACGCGCGCTACATTGAGGAGCGCCAACGCGGCAAGAGCCTGAACGAAGCGCTGAGTCGCATGAATGGTTCCTCAGGTCGGGCCGTGGTCGTAGGGGCCGTCACCAGCGCAGCTACTTTCTTTGCTTTTGGAGTGACCGACTTCACGGGCCTCTACCAGATGGGATTCCTGACCGGCACCGGGATCCTAGTCTGTATGGTTGCGGTGCTGTTTCTGCTTCCTGCAATGCTGGCGCGCAGCGAGGATCGACACAAGCAGGGTCGCCGAGCACCGCGCCTCTATCTGCACGGCTTCGGTAGTGCACGGTTGATTCGAGCCTGTATCGAACACCCTCGGACGGTCCTTGGGGCGGGTTTCCTGGTCAGTGCGGCGGCGGCGATCGGGGCTCTTGGTCTCGAATTCGAGGACAGCGTCAAGGCGATGCGACCGGCTGGAAATCAAGGAGTGTTGGTCCGCGAAGAGGTCGCAGAGAGATTTGGCTCAGGCTTCGATCACATGATGTTGGTGCTCACGGGGGACTCGTCAGAAGAGGTCATTCGTTTAGTGGATCGAGCGGTAAAAGGCGCCGAGCAGCTGGTGGAGCGAGGGGTCTTGAATGGGTACGACGCCGTGACGTCGATCATTCCGCCATTGGCAAGCCAAGAGGAGGCCCTGCAGTGGCTGCGCACGGAGAGCACTGGGCGGCTGGATACGACTAGAATTCGAGGCAGCTTTGCGACGGCGCTTACAGCTGCAGGGCTTCGACCGGAGCCCTTTGCTGCAGGGCTGGACATTTTGCAAGAGGCTTTGTCGCGGACGGAACCAATTTCGTTGGCTGATTTTGACGAAACACCGGCCACTCGCAAGTTGATTGAACGCTACATACTGCACCGGGACGATGTCTGGAAGAGCGTGGTTTTCCTCTACCCACCGGCCAAGACTTGGCGGCGAGAACCTCCTCCCGAGGCTGTTCAGCTAGCCGAGGAACTCGGACCACATGCAGTGCTGACGGGTGCGAACGTGGTCAGCAAATTTCTGCGCGAGAGAGTGCTGAGAGATGCAGTGACTGCGGCAACGTTGGGATTCGTGTTGGTTACCATCCTTCTCTGGATCGATTTCGGTAGGCTGAGAGAGACCTTATTGACTCTGGCACCACTCAGTATGGGCATAGTTTTGATGCTGGGTGGTATGGCGATGCTGAATATATCAATGAATTTCATGAACATTTTTGTGACTACAATGATTATTGGAATTGGGGTGGACTATGGAGTCCACATGATGCATCGCCATCGAGAAATGAAGAACGCCACCAACGCCGAGCGTATAGATGGGCTCGTCGAAACGGGCAAAGCGATCGTCTTGGCTGCACTCTCGACGGTAGTTGGCTTTGGCTCTCTGTCGCTGTCGCACTATCCCGGTCTGCGCTCGATGGGGCTGGTGGCGATCCTGGGCGCGGTCTCGACAGGTGCCGTGGCCATCACTGTTCTTCCAGCGTATCTAGCGATGAGAATGAAGAAGCAATCATAGAAGTCGACTCACCGACCTTAACAGCGATGAATGAATAGGGGCAGGTTGTGATGTTTGAAGGTCTGCAAGACAAGTTCCAGA
>JAZFTL010000193.1:0-2028 GCA_036446675.1 Thermoanaerobaculia bacterium | reverse complement strand
TCAAGGCAGTCCACATGGAAAGGGCCCCGGAAGAGCGGAGCTGGGACTGGGAGAGTTGGTGGGCTTCGTTGACTTTCGCCACCTGAGCGGCTAGCGTTTCTCGACGTCTAGTCGATTCAATGAAGAGAGGAATTGGCCGGTCAACCTCGGCCGGTCGATTGCAGCGGAGCCAGTGCCCTCAACAGACCCCCAGGACGTTTACCTACTAGGCCGCGTAGCGGTGGGCGACCAGACTGCCTTCGCCAGTTTCTTCGATCGCCATTCCCCTGTTGTGCTCGGTGTTCTTACCCGTATGCTGCGGGGGAGGTCCGAGGCAGAGGAGGTCATGCAGGAGGCTTTTCTACAGGTTTGGAAGCAAGCTGACAGGTATCGACCGGAGCGAGCGACGCCGCGTGGTTGGTTGCTGATGATGGCGAGATCTCGCGCTCTCGACCGGATTCGATCGAGCCAATCTCGAGTCCGCCGGGAAGAAGAGGCGGCCAAAGACGTCGAGATTTCGCCGCAATCTTCGCCCGTGGGAGCTGAGGCTCTCGAGATCGAAGAGCGGCGGCAACGGGTTCGAGACGCGCTTCGCGGATTGCCCGCGGAGCAGCGCCAGTGTGTCGAACTGGCATTCTTCGAGGGTCTCAGTCACAGTCAGATAGCGGCACAGCTCGATACGCCGCTCGGCACGGTGAAGTCGAGAATCCTGTTGGGAATGAATAAACTGAGAGTCGAGATGGCTACGTACTAGAGAATGATGACGACTGAATTACATCATCAGTTTTCGGATCTCCTTCCCTCCTATGTCCTGGGAGCCCTGGATGGTGAAGATCTGCGGGCTCTCGAGGCTCACCTGGAAGCCGGCTGTGCCCAGTGCGATGCGGAGCTGTATCGATGCTCTCGAGATTTAGAGACGTTGGCAGACGCGACACCACCGGTCGAACCGTCAGAGATCTTACGGCAACGGGTGCTGCGCGCCGCTAAGCAGGAAGCGACAGAAACTGAGTCCTCGAGGAGTGTGCCACGCTTCTCGTGGATGAGAGTTGCTGCTGCTGTTACTGTGATTGTTCTAGGGTGGAGCCTCTGGGCGCAGATCCAGTTAAGGCAAGAGGTGGAAATCCTCGCTGCATCGAGTGTAGAGACCGGGCGGAGATTGGCAGCAGTACGCACCGAGCTCGATCAGGCGCGCTCCCAACTGCGTCGAACCGCGCTAGCGACGCGGATTGTCGCATCCCCCGGCATGAGCTCGGTAGTCTTGGCCGGTCTGGAGGGTGCCCCAAGCGCCTCGGCGCAGGCGCTCATCGACCCCGAGCAGGGAAAAGCGGTGTTCTATGCCTCGCACCTCGCACCTGTCGGTCAGGGACTGACCTACCAACTCTGGTTTATCGCCGGCGGAACACCGGTCTCTGCGGGGACCTTTGATGTTGATTCTGAGGGAAGCGCCGTACTGATCATTGAGGAGGTCGTACCGCCGGCGACCATCCAGGCGTGGGCGGTCACCGTTGAACCAGCGGGAGGCGTTCCCCAGCCGACCGGAGAGATGGTGCTGAAAAGCTAGCCTCCGCACTCAAGAGCTTCCAGGACGGCGCCAAGTCGGCGAGTTCGGTTTTCTTGCGATAGCAGTGTAAGGGCGATCTGCGCAGTACCCTCCAGCGCTTACCTACCCATCCATCGGCGGCGGTACGAGTTCCTGGAAAGGCGCCACCGACCTGTGCGAGATTCCGCGGTAGGTATGCCTCCTAGATGATGTGGGAAAGAGATTGCTTGCATGTATTAAGGCGGAGCCATCGCGGAGGTTACCTCGATGATAGAAGCCTACCCGACATCGTTCTTCGCAGCCGATTTGTCATTAAGAGGTGTTCTTATTGACGAGATCTGGTGTTTTTGTCAATGATGAGACTTGACGAAAGGTTAGATATTATCGCCGCCGACAGACGCTTTGACGTTTTATCGTTCCAGCGCTACAATCGAACCATGGCTACGGCACATAAGCGCGCCACGGTTTATTTTGATGCCGAATTGCACCGGGCTCTGCGTTTGAAGGCG
>JAZFTL010000192.1:0-11932 GCA_036446675.1 Thermoanaerobaculia bacterium | reverse complement strand
TACGCCAAATCCGAAGCTAAATGAGGAGCGGCGCCCCCTTCTTCCGTGCCGTGCTTCGGCTTCGCTGGGCAAGAGTACAGACGCACTGCCGACAAGAATGAGAGTCGTTGTAAGGACCTTTAGTTGGGTTGACTTGAAGAGTTTCATGTTTGGATCTCCCTTTCGCTGGTGAACTGTTGCAAGAGCCGACGCTCCGCGCTTCTGCCGGCAGACAGAGCAAGATCGCTGCCTTACTTGGAAGCAGGACACAAAATCGCCGTCAACTACGGGACCTTTTACATTCCTTACATGGCTCTGACTTCGCTAACGGGAAATCGCGTCGACAGAAAACACTTGGGAGGCTCGATCGATCTCGCTCCAGGACATGGTCGTCCTCGAGGGATGACCGTTCACTGTCGAATTGTTAGATAGCTCATAGCGCTCGGCAGGAGCCTTCTCTACTGTGGCTCTGCAATGATCGATTCATACAGTCACCTTCGACCCATCGGAGTCTCCCACGAGCCCGATACCGGATTTTTCCGTTTGGCGGGCTTCTATCTCATTTCGGTAACACTGATTCTTATGGGGGAGGGCGTGCTCTTTCTTGGCCTCCACGCCTTACTCGCGGCAAGAGTTCAAGATCCCACGGTCTACGCTTGGGCTCTCTTGACGATCGCGAATTTAACGCTTTGGGTCGTGCTGCTGGCCCGATCGCTCAAAGACAGCTGAGTAAACGGCGAAATGTTCTGAGCCTGGCAGGCTACCCGAGAGCCATTGTTAACAGAGTATTCTGCTCAATTTGGTGGGCCTTGGCGGAGCCGGTCGCGGGGCTGCCGCTCGCCGAGCGTTTGACCGAACGCACGTGACGGCCTTGCGTCAGCTGCTGGATTCTGGGCACGATAAAGAAAAGCGCTCCCATGTTGGCGGGTTCCTCTTGGACCCAAATGATCTCGCGAGCCTTCGGAAACCGGGCGAGTTCGGGCTCGAGCTCTTCAGCAGGAAAGGGATAAAGTTGCTCCAACGAGATCACGGCGGTAGTATCGATACCCTGTTGGGCGCGCCGTGCTCTCAATTCATGGCCGATCTTGCCGGAGCAAAGCAATATCCGCGTCGCGGCGTCCGCATCCACTTGGTCTTCCAGTAGCACATTGGCGAACCTCTTGCGGCCGAGATCCCCGATAGAGGAAGCTGCAGCCGGTTGCCGCAGCATGCTCTTGGGAGTAAACACGATGAGAGGCTTGCGCCAGCGTCGCAGGGCTTGCCGCCGCAGCAGGTGAAAGAGCTGGGCGGCCGTTGACGGCTGGACGACCTGAATGGCGTCTTCAGCGGCTAGCTGCAAAAAACGTTCGACTCGGGCGCTGGAATGCTCCGGTCCTTGGCCTTCGAATCCGTGCGGTAACAGAACGACAAGGCCCGACAGCAACCCCCACTTGTCTTCACCGGCAGTGACGAATTGATCGAAGATCACCTGGGCGCCGTTAGCGAAGTCGCCGAATTGTGCCTCCCAGAGAACGAGAGCTTCAGGGTAGTCGCGACTGTAGCCGTATTCGTACCCGAGAACGGCAGCTTCAGAGAGGACCGAGTCATAGATTTCGAATCTGCCCTGAGACTCGGAAAGTTGAGAGAGCGGGCAGTGCTCTTCTCCCGTCTCGAAGTCGATAAGGACCGAATGTCGATGACTAAAGGTGCCCCGGCGCGAATCTTGTCCGCTGAATCGCACCGGTATCCCATCTTGTAGCAATGAGGCCAAAGCCAGGGCTTCGGCCATGCCGAAATCGATGGGGCGGTTGCCGCTGCCCATCTCGACCCTCTGTCGCATCATTTTCTGTACTTTGGGATGGATACGGAAATCCTCCGGCCAAGAGGTGAGCCTCTCGGTTAAACTCGAGATGGCTGCAGGCGCCAGGCCGGTGTCCACTTCGTCTTCGGAATCGCGTTTTCCTCCGAAGAATCCCGACCAGTATTTCGGCATGGTGCGTAAGAGCGGAATCTTCCCTAGGTCCCCAGCTCGCGCACTCGCCGCTTCGAATTCTCTCTTTAGCTCAGCATGCAGGGCGGCGATGGTGGCGGGGTCTGCTTCAATGGACTTGGAGTAGATCGCCCAAAGGGAAGATCGCCCCTTGATCTTTCGATAGAGGAGAGGCTGGGTGATGGTCGGGTCGTCGATCTCGCTGTGTCCGTGGCGGCGATAGCCGATCAGATCGATCACGACATCGGAGGAGAACTCAAAGCGATATGCCATGGCTAGTCGGGCGGCACGCACGACCGCATCGGGATCCTCGCCGTTGACATGAAAAATGGGAATCGCCAGGCGCTTGGCCACGTCGGAGGCGAATCTCGAACTATGGAGAGCGCGAGGTTCGGCGGTAAATCCGATGAGATTATTGACGACGACATGGTACGTGCCACCAACCGAAAATCCGGGAACCTGGGCCAGATTGAATGTCTCAGCCGTGATTCCCTGGCCGGCCAGAGCCGCATCGCCGTGAAGAAGAATCGGAATGACCAGTTTACCCGCGGCGTCTCCCAGTCGACTCTGTTTGGCTCGTACCCGACCGAGAGCGACGGGATTGACTGCCTCGAGATGACTTGGGTTGGATACCAGGTGAATACTGAGCTCTCTTCCCGTCCTACTCAAGAAAGAGCCCGTGGCTCCGAGGTGATACTTGACGTCACCGGCCCCCATGATGCTGCGCGGCTCGAGGTCCTCGAAGCCGGCGAATAGTTTTGCCGAGTCCACGCCGACAACGTGAGCCATAACGTTCAACCGACCGCGGTGACTCATGGCAAGTACGACCGCGCTCGCGCCTGCATCGGCCGCAGAGTGCAACGCCTCATTCAGCAGGGGAATTAACGCTTCGAGGCCTTCGAGCGAAAAGCGCTTGTTTCCAATGTAACGCGATTGCAGCACTTGCTCGAAGAGGGTCGACCTGATGAGCATTTCCAGAATAGCGGGCTGGTCTGCCTGAGCGGGTACCCGCTCCATTTTCTGAGAGATCCACTCACGTCGATCTGGGTCGGGGATGTGCATAAACTCCACCCCCAAGGTGCCGCAATACCAGTGGCGGGCCGTCGCGGCGTCCGAGCCCGCTTCGGATCCGAAGCTGTCAAGCTCACGATGGGGTTGAGGGGGCAGCCGACCGAGGGGATCGAGATCGGCCTGCAAATATCCCCAGCGGCGAAATGTGTCAAGGCACTCGGCGCCATGTTGGATCGCCCCGTGGGGTTTCTTGTCGATGCCGATCACAGTGCCAAGCATAACCGCTCCAGAGTGGATCTCGTGAGAGACCTCGGCGATTTATTCGGGTGGGAAGGGCGGTGAGAAGAGATACAATCCCCGCATATGTACCGACTCGGATGGGGATTTTTGGCGTTTCTTATCTCAGCGCCGTCGCTTCTGGGAGGGTTGCCGAAGGTGGATCCACTCTTGCCGCCTTCGACCGGCGGCATCGAGGCGGTGGATCGGGCTTTCCGACAGCTGACCACCCACCGGCGTGTTCTCATCATTGGGGCGCACCCAGACGACGAGGACAATCGGCTGCTGACTCTTGTTTCGAAGGGACTAGGAGGGGAGGCGGCCTATCTTTCGCTGTCGCGAGGGGAGGGTGGACAAAACCTTCTCGGAGCGGAGCTTGGCGTGGCGCTGGGGCTGCTGCGAACGGGCGAACTATTGGCAGCTCGGCGCCTCGAGGGCTCCCGACAGTATTTCGCGCGGGCTTTCGACTTTGGCTATACTCACTCACTGGAAGAAACCTTCAGACGCTGGCCTCGAGAGGTCCTGCAAGAAGATGCAGTACGCGTGGTGCGGCGCTTCAAGCCGCAGGTTATTGTGGCGGTCTTTCCAGCGGATGATCGGGCCGGTCACGGTCAACATCAAGCCTCGGCGGTGATCGCAGCCGACGTGATGGAGATGGCGGGCTCGTCGGATCAATCCCCTGATAGATATCCGAAGATGACCGAGCGGGGACTCCTACCGTGGCAACCGAAAGCCCTGTATCGTGTCATGCGGTGGAACCCCAAGGCAGGTGCAGTGGATCTTCACCTTGAGGCGGTGGATCCGATGAGCGGCAAGTCGGTGCTCCAACTGGCAGGTGCAAGTCGCAGCATGCATCGCTCTCAAGACATGGGGCAGGTCCAGGAGTTGGGCCCAAAGAGCGCCAAGCTAACTTGGGTCGCCGGAGAGTCCGGCGAGGATGCCGCCGACATCTTCGATGGCATTGATACGAGTCTGGCGGGGATCGCTGCTGTCCTTCAAACCGGCGCTTTGCGTACGGAAGTAGAGGGCCGGCTACGGCGGATCGAATCTCAGGCGAGGCAGAGCCACGGTCGCCTCTCGCCACTTCATCTGGAACGGTCGGCGAGCGAGTTGGTGGATATCGCTAGAGCCTTGAAAGCGGTGCTGGATCTGCTGACCCCGAGCTTTGCCCCCGCGGCTCCTGTGGTCGCGCAACTTGTTGCGGAGAAAGTCGAGGCCACCGAACGTGGCCTCGTCGCGGCTGCCGGTGTCTTCATCGAAGCGACTGCGGATCGAGAAGGCGTGATTCCGGTCGTGGAGTTTCAGGCGGAGGCCTCCGTTTGGGCATCTGGAAGGTCCGAGGTGGAGGTCGCGGGAGTACGGGCCGTCAGTTCGGTTGGTTGGCGAAGTGAAGCCAATCCTCGAGATGCCGGTCTCGAAGAGAGCGACGCCTATCAGACGTGGACGTTTGCCGTGTCTGCTCCCACCGGGAGCCGACCGACGACTCCTTCGTTTTTGAGCTTGCCCCGGGACGGCGATCTTTATGATTGGAGTGAAGTCTCGTTTCAGCAACTTGGCGAACCCCTGGATCGTCCGCCGCTGGAGGTAGAGTTCAAGATCGAGATCGAAAGCTGGCCGATGACGCTCACCAGGGAGGTGGTGTATCGCTACGGCGATCAGTCCAGAGGGGAGGTCCGTCGTCCGCTGCGCGCGGTTCCGGCTCTCGAGGTTTCAGTCGAGCCCGATTTGATTTTGTGGCCGATTCGAGACACCAAGGGTCGGGAATTGGAGATCGTCTTAAAATCAAACCAGCGAGACAGCATCGGTGGGACGGTACATGTCGAATTGCCTGCTGAATGGGTACCGCCGCAGCCTCTCGCCTTTCGCATCGAAGAGCGCTTCGGCTCGATCAACCGGAAAATCCTCTTGCGTGCTCTCGAAGAGCCCCAGGCGAGTACCTACGAGGGGTCGGTTGTGGTGGTGACTGAAGACGGCAAGCGATTCACCTATTCCGTACCTGTAGTCGACTACGACCACATCCGACCAGCACCACGAGTAGAAGAGGCGACATTCCAAATCCGTAGTTTCGAATTCGCTCTGCCGCAATTGCGTCGAGTGGGATACATCAGAGGGGCTGCCGATCGAAGCCCCGAAGTTCTGCTGAGGGTGGGGTTTCCAGTGGAGGTAATTGCTCCGGAGGATCTCACCAAGGCAGACTTCTCGCAATTCGATGCGATGATCGTTGGCCCTCGAGCCTATGAAGTGAATCAGGGGCTGGCAGGGGTTAACGCCAGATTACTCGAGTTTGCTCGAGGCGGAGGACTCCTCCTCGTCCAGTACCAGCAATACCAGTTTGTGGAGGGCGGCTTCGCTCCGTTCCAGCTCGAGATATCTCGGCCACATGATCGGATCACGGACGAAGCCTCGAAAGTTCGCCTCCTCGACCCGCAGCACCCGGTGTTTACCACTCCCAACCGTTTGAATGACCGAGACTGGGAGAATTGGGTCCAAGAGCGCGGCCTTTATTTTGCGCACCGTTGGGCGAACGACTACGTGCCGCTGTTGGCGATGCGGGATCCTGCCAAGTCCGAGCAGCGAGGAGGTCTCTTGGTGGCGCCGTTGGGTGAAGGTCTTTACATCTATACCGGACTCTCGTTTTTTCGACAGCTCCCAGCCGGAGTACCCGGGGCGCTGCGGCTGATGAGCAATCTGCTCGGTCTTGCTGACACCGTCGACAAGTGAACGATGCAGTGATTTCAGGAGTACACTATTGAGCAGAGTCAATCAACGAAGACGAGTTTGCCTCATATCGACAGTTGCGATGCTATTGGCGACAGGCTGCGGCGATGGGCGGACACCCCTTGTACTGTACTCGCCGCACGGTCGAGATTTGTTATCCCTACTCGAGTCTGAGTACGAGCAGCGCCAGCCCATGACCGATGTTCGTTGGCTCGATATGGGCTCTCAGGAGGTCTACGACAGAATTCGGTCGGAGGCTGCAAACCCCCAGGCAGACGTCTGGTTCGGTGGTCCGGAAATTATCTTTTCACGCGGTGCGGATGAGGGGTTGCTGGACCCGTTTCGACCGACCTGGGCAGACTCCGTGCCAGTGTCCAGTCGTCGGCCCGACAATTTGTACTTCGGGGTCTATCGGGCGGTGCCCATTTTGATCTTCAATTCCACCGTGGTTGAGCGGGCCGCCGCTCCACGAGACTGGGACGATCTGCTCGCTCCGGAGTGGAAGCACAAGATTATTATTCGAGATCCTCTGGCCAGTGGCACGATGCGCAGCGCCTTTGGGATGATCTTAGCGAAATCGGTCATCTCGACCGGCGATGCTGAACAGGGCTTCGACTGGCTCCGTCGCCTCGATTCCCAGACTAAAGAGTACGTCGTAAATCCTGCCCTGCTGTTTGAGAAACTCTCTCGGCAAGAGGGTCTCGTTTCGATCTGGGAACTTACCGACTTACTCTTCCTGCAACAGCGAGGGGCTCCTCTCGACTATCACTTCCCGGCCAGCGGCACACCGGTGATCGACGACGCCATCGGTCTGGTGGCCGGCTCGGCGCACCCAAAGGAGGCCAAGGCCTTCATCGACTGGGTGGGAAGCCGCGAAGCACTTCAGCTAGCAGCCCGTCAGGCCTATCGACTGCCTGCCCGACAGGATCTTCCGGCTGATGAACTTCCCGAGTGGGCGCAAACAGCGATGCGACAGATCGTAGAGGCAGACGTCGATTGGGATCTCATTGCGGATCAGAGTTCGGCCTGGATGGCCCGGTGGGACCGGGAAGTCAGGGGGAAGGGGTCCGGCTAGCAATCGATGAAAACATCGCGGGTCCGCCCCCGTACTCTTCTCCGAATGATGTCGACCTTCCTGTCTCTCAATCATCTCCACAAACGATTTGGAGAGCTGTCTGTGTTGAAGGACCTCTGCTTGGAGATTGGTGAGGGAGAGATCGTTGTTCTTCTGGGCCCGAGCGGCAGCGGCAAGACGACTCTGTTGAGGAGTCTGGCCGGATTCGAGACGTTGACAGCCGGCAGTCTACAGGTTGCAGGAGAGGAGATTTCGGCTCTTCCTGCGAATCGCCGCAACTTCGGGATGGTCTTTCAGCACTATGCACTCTTTCCGCATTTGACGGTGGGCCAGAATGTTGCTTTTGGTTTGGAAGCCAGAAATCTACCTAAAGCAGAGGTAGCCGCCAGAGTAGGAGAAGTGTTGCCGTTGGTGGACCTGGCGGGTTTCGAAGAGAGGCGAATCCACCAGATATCAGGCGGACAACAGCAACGTGTTGCGTTGGCAAGAGCGCTGGCTCCTGAGCCTCGAGTCCTGTTACTGGACGAACCTCTGTCGAACCTCGATCCGGCACTGCGCAAGAAGACTCGTCGCCAATTGAAGAAACTGATTCGAAACGTTGGGATAACGGCTCTCTGGGTTACCCACGAGCAAGAGGAAGCGTTCTACATTGGTGACCGGGTGGCACTGCTCAATGAGGGACGATTGGAGCAGGTGGGTACGCCGGAGCAGTTGTATCTAGAACCGGCCAGCCGGTTTGTGGCGGAATTTGTGGGACGCGCTAGCGCCCTCTCAGGAGTTCTGCAAACCGATGCGAAGACCGTCGAAATAGAGAAAGTGCGTGGATATGGGCAGCCGGTCGCCTGGATGGGTCGACAAGGGTCTCCAGATGACAGCGGCAAGGTAATTGAACCCGGTGATCGGGTCGCTCTGATCATACGACCCGAGGGTTTGGCGTTCGCGGATGGATCGGAGGGAGACGCTCTTAATGGAGAGATAGCTGAGCGTCAATTCGCCGGCGAGGCGACTTTCTATCGAGTGGAGCTGGCGATCGGTGGGGAGGTTTGGGTGCGAGGAGGTGAAGACGCCGGTCGAGTCGGCGATCATGTCTGGGTGCGCCTCGCGAGCCAAGGGCCACTCCCAAGAATCTACGCAGCTGATCAGGACCGGGTCGAATGATTACCCTTCGAAAAAAGGGCTTGGCAGCACTGGTTACGGTGGGCCTTACCTGGGTTGTCGGATTTCCGCTGTTGATTACCTTGCTCGAAGCATTGGGCTATCCCCATGGCTGGAGTCTCAGCAGCTTCAGTGAATTCGTCCATCGTGTTGACGAATGGCAAGCCCTGTGGCGCTCGCTTTGGATCTCGGCGTGTTCGGTGGTATTGGCCGCGGTTGTGGGCGTTCCCCTAGCATTCGTTTTCGAGCGTACCGAGTTTCCAGGGCGGAGAGTCTTGGGGGTATTAGTGGCTCTCCCCGTGGCTCTGCCTCCTCTCGTCGGGGTCATCGCTTTTCTGTTTCTCTATGGAGAGACCGGGTTCATAACCAGAGCAGTTCAGGTAGTGGCCGGAATGGAAACTTCGCCCTGGCGATTGTCCGGACCAGGGGCCATTCTGCTGGTGCATGGCTATTCGATGTATGTGTACTTCTATCTCTTTACTCGCGCGGCCCTGGCGCGACTGGATCACTCGGTGTATGAAGCCGCCGCCGCATTGGGCTCTAGTCGGGTGCGGAGTTTCCTGCGAGTCAGCCTGCCGCTGCTGCGGCCGGCCCTGGCGGGAGCAGCGTTGTTGACGTTCATGACTGCTCTTGGGTCGTTTTCGGCGCCGTACATCTTCGGCGGTGGATTTCGGGTCATGACGACTCAGATTGTAGCCTCCAAGCTGAACGGGGATATCGCAATGGCGCAAGTGGAGAGCGTCGTGTTGGCGAGTCTGGCCTGCCTTGGATTATGGCTGATGCGGCGTATCGACGGAGGGAACTTGGCCGTGGTGGGCGGGATTCGTGGAGTGACTCCGGCCCGCCGCGCGATTCGCGGTCGCCCCGCCAGGATGGTAGCCGGAGTCTTGGGATGGGGGCTAACCCTGTTTCTTCTATTACCTCATCTTACCTTGCTGCTTATCTCCTTTGTACCGCCGGTTACTTGGACTGTAGAAGCGATCCCTCCGGTGTTGAATTTTGACAACTATCATTCTCTGTGGATGGCCCCGGAGCGCCTGCGGCCGGTGATCAATTCCATCTGGATGGCTTCTTTGGCTACGGCGGTCGCAGTTGGCCTCGGTCTCTTGGTGGCCAAGCTTTCCCTGGATTTCAAGGGCCGCTTTGGGAGAGTGCTCGAGACCATTCTGGCGATTCCCTGGGCAATTCCAGGAACCGTCTTTGCGATCTCTCTCGCAGCTGCTTTCAGCGTTCATTCTCCCTTGACTGGCCGGTTGATCCTGGTGGGTACGCCATGGATACTACCGTTGGCTTACCTGGTCAGAAGTTTGCCGGTGACGGGGCGCAGCTCGCTGGCCGGCCTGCGTCAACTCGATCGTTCAATGGAGGAGGCCGCGGTCTCGTTGGGTGCCGGTCGGTGGCGGATACTGCGCCGGATTACCATTCCTCTGCTCAAGCCCGCCCTGGCGGCAGGGGCCAGTCTGGCATTTATCACGGCGCTGGGCGACTTTGTGTCTTCGATCGTCTTATACACCTACGACACGCGGCCGATTTCCGTGGAGATTTTCTCTAGCTTGCGTCTGCAGGAAACCGGGGTTGCGGCAGTATTTGGAGTCTTGCTCATGCTGGTGAGCGCCTCCGCCTTCTTGCTCTGGGGTCGCGAGGAAAGGGCCTAGGACGACTGAAAGATGCAAGCGCGAGATTTTATTCAACGACTCGGGGTCCTCATGGCGACGGTATTTATCGACATGATCGGATTTCTGATCGTACTCCCTCTGTTGCCCTTCTATGCTGAGAAACTGGGAGCGACACCGTTCGTAGTGGGGGCATTGATCTCGAGCTTCGCGGTGGCACAACTGGCATCGGCACCTATATGGGGACGCCTTTCAGACAAGTATGGGCGCCGGCCGATGATCCTGTCGGGGCTGCTTATTTCGGCTGTGGCATACGTACTATTTGAAAGTGCAGACTCCACCTGGCTGCTCTTCTTGTCGCGTTTCGTTCAGGGTTTCGGCGGCGGCACCGTTGGCGTTGTTCAGGCGTATTTGAGCGATTCCGTCGCCAAGCAAGATCGAGCCAAGGCATTCGGTTGGCTCACGGCGGCGACGAGTGCGGGGGTGATGGTGGGTCCGGCCATCGGATCGCTGGCGGCGAGCTATGGCACCATAGGGCCGGGATACCTCGCTGCGATTTTCTGCGTCGTCAACTTCGCGTTCGCCTTTTTCTGGCTAAAGGAGACCGCCCCGACTCGAACCGCTCGACCCGGTCGATCAGGGGAAGAGGTACCCTCGACTCCCCGAGGATCCATCCGTCGAGCGATCGGTGAAATCCTTCGTCATCCGCGGAGTCTCGTGGCAAAACTGGTTTGGATCTACAGCCTGGGAATGATGGCTTTCATGGCTATGAATGGAGTTCTGGCTCTCTTTCTCGAGCGGCAGTTCGGTGTCAACGAGGCGACGATTGGGTGGTTCTTCGTCTATGTCGGGGGCGTGTCTCTGTTGATGCGGAGCCTGATTCTGGGGCCGGCGGTGCGGCGCTTTGGCGAGGTGCCGGTGATGCGAGCCGGAGCGATTTCGATCGGATTGGGGCTGGTAACGCTACCACTGGCGCGAAACTTCTGGGAGCTGGGTGCTGCCGTTCTGCTCATTCCCATCGGGACAGCCCTACTCTTTCCAACCACGACCTCACTGGTCTCTCACTGTGCACCGGAGGAGCAGACTGGATTGACTCTGGGCGTCCAGCAGGCTTTCGGTGGTGTAGCTCGAATGCTGGGACCGCTCTGGGCGGGGGCCGTCTTTCAATATTTCGGGGTTGCAATGCCCTTCTGGCTGGCAGCTGGATTCATGGTGGGAGCATGGCTGGTAGCATCCTCTGTCAAGATTGAAGACGATGCTCCAACCACTCATGTCGAGCCGCTCTTGCCAGGAGAAACGCCTTAGACGGCACCGATTCATCAACAGCAGTTAACGCAGTAGCTGAGGCAATGACTCAAAGGAGAAAAACCATGGACAGAAAACAGACAGTTCGATCGATATTGATTCTAGTTTTGTGCGCAGCGATGGCATTACCGGCCTTGGCAGAGCGCGGCGACGACGCCGGCCGCGCCAGTAAGAACGGTCGAGTCTCGGGAGCCATCAACGGGGTGGAAGTCACCGTCGAGTACGGTCGACCGAATGTCAAGGGTCGAACCATTTGGGGAGGTCTCGTGCCGTATGAGAAGGTCTGGCGAACTGGAGCCGATGAAGCGACGACCATTACATTCAGTGACGATGTCGCAGTCCAGGGTGAAGCTCTTGCTGCCGGAACCTATGGGCTCTTTACGATTCCTAACGAAGAGAATTGGACGGTGATTTTCAACAAGACATCTGAACAGTGGGGCGCTTTCAATTACGATGCCGGTCAAGATGCGCTGCGGGTGACAGTAGAGCCTGTAGCCGGCGAAATGGTCGAGAGTATGGACTTCGAGATTGGCGACTCTGCCGTTACCCTGCGTTGGGACAAGCTCGCCGTTCCGTTTGAAGTGGACGCCGCGAACTAAATGTTGCCGTCGAGACTATCGTGATGAAGTGTTATTTCGCCGCCCTCGGGTGTGGTCTGCTCCTGGCCCCCCTTGCAGGGGGCCAGGAAGTTGCGTTTCAAGACTACGATCCGCCGTCTACTCTGGTGGTGCCTGGGCAGCAGGTGACCCGGGCCAAATACCCTTTTGTCGACGTGCACAACCACCAATTTCAAATGCCCGAACAGGATTTGAAGGCGCTGGTCGAGGAGAT
>JAZFTL010000191.1:0-3934 GCA_036446675.1 Thermoanaerobaculia bacterium | reverse complement strand
ATGAAGTAAAAGTATTCGACGGCACCTATCAAATCGAATCCATACAGGCTTACTCCGAGTAGCTGGAGGGCGCGCCAGCCTCTGCCAACGGATCGAGTACCTCCGACTCCCGGTCAACGCCCTCGTTCCCTGGTGGACAGCTCGAGACACAGTGAGCGGCGGCATCACCCGCTCCAGGCTCTCGAGACGATCTACGACTGCTCTGAGGCCCTCGAGATGATGTCTACACTCTCGGCAATGAGTCAGGTGTTCTTCGATCTCGGTCCGGGCTCTAGGCGAAACTTCCCCATCCAGGTAGCCCGAAAGCTGTTCAACAACGCACAAAGAACTCATGCCAAGGCCTCCAGGAGATCTTTAAGCCGCAATCGACCCCGCGCAACTCGAGAGCGCACCGTTCCGATCCTGACGCCCGCAACCTTAGCGATTTCCGCATAGGACAGGCCCTGGATGTCTCGCAGGACAACCGCTTCTCGGTATACGAGCGGCAGTTGGGCGAGAGCAGAAGTCACTTGGCAAGCCGAGTCGGCCGCAATTGCACTCGATTCCGGGCCTCGTGAGTCCGCTGCGTAGTGCGGTATCCGTGTTTTTCTGGAATGGCCATACCCACCACCGGCCACCCCTCATCAAATAGACTCTTTGAGCACTCGGAAAGTTCCCAACCCCCTGACCGTCGGTCTTGACAGGGTCCCCATTCCTGCATTCAGGCCCTACCCGCCGGCGCTCGCTATGCGAAACTCAGGATCATCAGGGATCGAATCGTCATAGTACCGGAGAATGCCGACGACGATCGTCTCCGCTACTCGATCACGAAAGTCACGGGTTTCGAGCAACCCCCGATCTTCGGTATTCGCTAAGTTACACACCTCGAGCAAAATCGCAGCAGGGACCGAGTTGTAACGCAGCACCGCAGGGACCCAGGCACGGCGACCCCGAATGACCTTTTCCCGAATTGGCTTGAATGGGTGCACCGCCAATTCGTGGTCATCGAAGGAACTGAGCAGGTGTCGCGCCAGGTCTCGAGACAAGCCTTCGCTCTTGATTAGGTCTCGCTTGGAAAAATTGACACGGGGACCATCTTGATACTCCTTGCGGCTGGAATAGACTGCGCCCGACTTTCCAAACGAGCCACTTCTGAGACCCGCATCGGGAATATAAGCCATTGCCCCACGCAGAGACTTGTGCAGCGAATCCGCATGAATCGACAGAAAAATCACCTTTGCGGGATCGGTTCCCTGTCGGGAAGCCTGTCGAAACAAGCTATTCGCAAGGTACCACCTGAGGTGCACACCGACGGTTGAGTCTTTGATCGGATATGTCGGCGTCGTAAGTACCTCATGCCGCCGTGAGTTGGGCAGCTTGTCTTGATCCCCGAGATGCACCCCACTTCCGTCACGGGTGGTTGCATAGACGGAAGCACTCGTAGTGTGCCGCAGGAGCCGCTTGACTCGCTCCATGATGTCGTACACGTAAACGCTTTCCCAGATTCCGTCCACAGAAGCACCCACATCGGTTCCGCCGTGCCCCGCGTCTAGAATGATGGTCACACCATCCAGACGAGCCGCCTTCACCTGGTTGCTGAATTGACCGCTGGCCAACAGCCCTTCTTCATACTCCTTGCGCCGAGCATCTCCAAATGGAAGAAACTCCGGAAGTAGGCGATCCAACGGAATTCTTACCGCGAAGCCGACTGGAATGTTCGTGACATCGTCAATCTCGCTGAGATCGGCAACCTCAGCTGCTAGTGCGTTTACATCATCTGCATAGATAAGCCCCGTGAAACGGACCACAACACTCGAATAGAGCGCCTCACCTGTCTGCAGCTTGTACTCCGCATAGGCTCGGTTTTCGTCGTCACGCTTGTACTCGAGATGATACGGAGAGCTCGGCGGAATCACCGCGTGAAATGCCGGCAGCAGTAGTGCTGTCGGTATGACCAGAGTATCCCCAGGCTCCAAGTGATCATCTGCGAGCTGATTGTGCTGCCGTATCGCAGCGTAATTCTCTCCCTTTCCCGTAAACCATCGCGCCACCCGCCAAAGACTCTCGCTACCCATTTCACCAGCCTGCGCTACTCGATGCTCCCAACCCCCATGGACCGGCCGATCAAAGGCGAAGAGTTTTCGGGCGACCTGTAGCTGATACTTGGGAGACAGGAGAGCGTATGGGACCCGATATCTGACCCCTGATAGTACCTTGGCGCTCCCGCCGTTCAACTTCGCCAAGGCAGCGGCCGGCCTCGACGAGCCACAGAGGCGTTCCGCGAATCGGAGCCAACCCTCACCCTTTCTCGGGTAAGCCTCGAGATAGAGCTCATTAGATTCTGTAACTACTGCAAAGGTTCCATCTGCCAGTGAGGCGCGGAAGTCCGCCGCCGTCATACATTCCGGATGAACCACCCATATCGTAAGGACCACGGTGGTGCGCAGCCACCTCATGATCGGCAGTCTCGACCCTCGATTCCGGTATGCAGAAGATTTCATTGAGAGCAGGCACTACTCCTTCGAGCCGACCTCCGTCAGGATATACTTGCTACTATCCTAGCGATCACTGCGCTGAGTAGAATTCCTCTTTGTTCGTCGATACTTACAATCAATACTTCAAGTGAAATTTTAACGACTGAACACCTAAACCGCAACTCAATCAGCGACCGGAAGCGGCCAATGGATCCATCGACTACAGGCGACTCATTTCCTCACCTACACGTGGACAGAGAACTGCGAGAGGAATTTCTGAAGCTGCGGGAGCAGTCCTGGTACAAACCTGTTCTTGCTTTCGAGCCGCAAACTCCGTGCCATCTTGTCGGAGGCTTCGTGCGCGACGTGATGTTGGGTCGGTGTTATGCAGACATCGACCTCTCCGTAGAGACGAATGGACGTCTGATCGCCGAGGGTCTTGCCGAAGCAACGCAATCCAGATTCGTTCAGATCGGCGGAGACCGATACGCAAGTTACCGGGTAATCGGACAGCAGTGGGTGGTCGACATATGGGACCGACAAAGTCAGCCGCTTGTTCAAGACTTACAGCGTCGCGACTTCACCATCAATTCGATTGCCTGCGACCTCAGGTCACTGCAAGTAGTCGATCCGCTTGGTGGGGTCGAGGACCTCGCTGCATGCCGGCTCAAGGCCTCGAGCACCAATTCGTTTCGCTCCGATCCATTGAGAATACTACGCTTGGCCCGACTTGCGGGGGAGCTCAGGGGATGGAGAATCGATGCTCAGACTGCGTCTCTCGCCGCGGCAAGCGTGGCCGATCTCGCGGACGTCTCCAGCCAGCGAGTTCGCACGGAACTCAAGCGGTCACTACATCGAACCTCTGAAGACCAACTCTTTCGTATTCTCGGTAGCTGGAGTGATCTGGGAGTATACCCGGATCTCTGGATCGACCGCTTGGATCATTCGCCCGATTACCTATCAACCACTCTGTCCGAGGCGTTAGATCATCAAACGAGCCCGATGATTCATCGTCTCCGGTCGCAGCTAGACCGAGTCTCATTAGCGCCGGACACAGAAGTTCTTGCCCATAGCTTCATCCTTTTAAGCCTTGAAGATCCGGGCCGAGCGAAGGCTCGAGACCTGCTCCGATCTCTGCGAGACCGCGGCCTCGTCAGCAAGAAAACAGCCGAGGCTATTGATCTGGTACTCAGGCCGAGAAAATTGCCTCAGACGGAGGCTGAGAAACGTTGGTTTGTTCACCGCCTCGGACACCACTGGACAGTCGCAATCCACACACTAGGACTCCGGCAATGCGGTCGTCAAGAAGACCTCCTGAGGTGGACACATCTGGTAGAGGATCTAAAGCAACTCGCCGGCTCGGAAGAGGACTTGCTGTCCCCTCCACCGCCGTTTATGAGCGGAGGCGACATGGTGACTCTCCTCGGCCTGGAACCAGGCCCTCAAATTAAACGGTTACAGTCAGAGGTGTACAAAGCACA
>JAZFTL010000190.1:0-2673 GCA_036446675.1 Thermoanaerobaculia bacterium | reverse complement strand
ACAGCCTCAAGTGGAGTTCGCAATGCTCTACACCCAGTCCAGATAGAGAAAATCGGTCGCCATCATCGACTTCGGATAGATCTTCCGCAGCAAGCCGATTTTCGTAGGCTCTAACTTCATCCGGAGTCAGCTCTGCAAGCAGCATAGTCTCCCCAGAAGTACGTCCGGAAATGAGCCGGAGGGTTCCGTTGCCGAAAAAGGTGAGCCTTCGACTGCCGAGATCGCTTCGGCAATCGAAGTTGAGCACCTCGATTGAACGCTGGTCGGAAGCTTCCCCGGGAGATCCGATCCCCATTCCACAACACAATAGAAAGCCCACTGCCGCTCGCATCATCAAGACTCTACACCGCTGTTCCGGGTTAAAATCGCGACCGCGTACTCCAGTTCATTCGCTGCCGAGATTCGCCCATCCAATCGAGCCTCTCGGGTCGCGGCAAGGACTCGACCCAACCCAGGGCCAGACGGATAACCCTGTCTCATTAGATCAGACCCCCCTATCGTCAGTTGCAGAGGCCGAAACTCGGCAACCTCTCTCTGCACCCATGTCTCGACCTCGGTGCCGCCCCTCGCCGCCAAGTAGAGTAGCTCCTCGATCGAAAGCGGCTCGAGTGTCGCCGACACCTGGTGAGCCGGAAGGTCGACATGCGATCGATCTAGGGTGTCGAGTCCTCGGTCGATTCGAGAGCCGGCACGGATAAGCACTGACCGATCACCTCCATCAATGGCGAAGCGCTCGGCCAGAAGTCTCTTCTCGGAGTCGGTAAGCCCAGAGCAGAGAACCATCAGCACGACCAGCCAGAATCGAGGCGCCCTTGGGCTTGGCAGTTGGCTCATCCACGCAGCGACATCTCGGAGGTCTTCCAAGAGCCTCGACGCTCTCTCGTCGAAGCGAAGTCCGGGAACGAGAGCGCTCAGGACGCCGATTTCCTCAAGCCGATGCAGGGCCCCTGGGAGGACAGCCGGTTCATCGCAAAGCAGTACGAATTCCTTTCTGAGACGATCCCCTGAGACCGACTGCAAACCTCCCGCCTGAACCGCGATGCGAGCCAGCCTCAAGGTCTGGGGCTCGATGACGAAGTGCAGACGCTGCTCGAGCCGAACCGCCCGAAAGATCCTCGTGGGATCGTCTTGAAAAGAGCGCTCGTGGAGAACTCGAATTACGCCTTGTTGAAGGTCACGAATCCCGGCGCAGACATCTATTACGTCCAATTGGGGTAATGCTTTCAAGCTTGCTGCCAAGGCGTTGATTGTGAAGTCGCGGCGCCTCAAGTCGTCGGCAAGTGATGCGGCCTGCACCTTGGGCAACGCTCCGGGATTCGCATACGTCTCCCGGCGTGCCGAGGCGAAATCCACCCGCAGCCCATCTTGCAGCATGATTGAAGCCGTGCCGAATTCACGACTCACTTGGCAGCGACGGCCAGTGCTCTCAGCAAACGTCCGAGCGACTCGGGCCGCATCTCCTTCGACTACAATATCAATGTCCCGTATATCCTCGACATCGCCGGGACTCCACACCGCCTCAGTCTCCCGACTCCCGGAACTCCTCCGCCGCAGCAATAGATCCCGAACAGCGCCGCCCACTAGGTAAGCATCTACTCCTTCTCGCTGACTAATCGCAGCGATGGAGGTCAGCGTTCCCGCCAGCCGTCTAAGTCTGCCTGAATCGGCAAGATCGCTCAGCTCGAGCAGATCTATCCGGGCAGAGAGATCGCCACTGCAGTGATTACGATTTGGGTGCGGACTCTTCATGATACCGAGACCATTTAAGGCAGATTAGGCCAAGAGAGTCAGGCTGCGACAGAAGGTTCGAGTCGCCTGATGCTCCCATCTCCGAGCAGAGCGTCGATCTTGCTGTGGAGATCTTCATCAAATCGCACCTGAAAGCGGCTTTCGGGTGCGACTTCTATCGAACTATTCTGCAACTCTACGCGAAGTCTGACTTCATCCTTGCCCTGATGTTCGATAAGTAAATCCCTAAGCTACAATAGATCCGAAGTTGAAACGCCGGCCCGAATTCGAATTTCAATGCTCTGCGCTGCTACTGAACTCTTAGAGGGAAGATCCAGGGTCTCGATGGTATCAACGGTCATCTCTACATCGGCTCCTTCTCCTCGGACCGAGCCGGTAAGAAGGACGATGTTATCTTCTACCAGTTCCCGCTCGAACTCCTCGAGCCGATCTGCAAAAACCGTGACGGCAACAGTAGACACGAGATCTTCCAGAACAAGCTTTGCCATGAATCGCCCGGCATTCTTCCCGGTCTTGATCTTTATCTTGCGCAGACGACTGATCAACCCAAGAACCGTGGCTTTCCCGTTCAGACTGGCATGCAGGTTTGCGGTCGTGTGCGTGGCCCTATCTTCCAGCTCATTCTCGAATTGGCGTAAGGGATGTCCGGTCAGATAGAGACCAAGAGTCTCCCGCTCATATCGCAATCGATCTTCCTCTGCCCATTCCACCAAGCTTTCGTCCGGCTTCGGTTCGGGAAGACTCTCACTCGAGAACAGAGTGGCTTGGCCCTCTTCAATTTCCTTTCTACGCCGACTCGCGTAATCAAGGATCCGATCCAAACACTCTGCAAGGGCACTCCTGGCGGCGCCGAAACCGTCGAACGATCCAGACTTGATGAGGCACTCAAAGACTTTGTGATTCACCGCACGAGAGTCTAACGCG
>JAZFTL010000189.1:0-4826 GCA_036446675.1 Thermoanaerobaculia bacterium | reverse complement strand
CACCTGATATCAGAACTCGGCGGATGGGGATATCGCTATCCGCTGCTCGGCTTCTGTCTCACGATTTGCTTGCTGTCTCTCGGCGGAATCCCTCCAACTCTGGGTTTTATCGCGAAGTATTTGATTTTTGCAAACGCTATTCAGAGCGGCCACTTAGGGCTGGCTCTGGTGGGAGTTCTCGCCAGTTTCATTGGCATCTTCTATTATCTGCGGGTGGTCTACACCCTCTACATGAAACCGGAAATCGAGGTACCTGTCGCCGCCAAGTTCGACCTGTGGGAAAAGTTCGCAGCGATTGGAGCCGCTGCGCTGACTCTGGGTCTTGGAGTGCTACCATCGCGGTTACTGGATTGGGCTGCTCAGACTAGGATTCACCTCCCTTAGCCCGGACCGCCTCCTCATCCGTTCGCCGTCATGCCAAAGCGAAACTCATCGCAGCGTCTAGAGTCGGTCTCCTGCGCAACCCTGCATCGCCTCTCCGAATACCTCCGCTGCCTGCGGCATCTCGAATCCATTGGGATTACCAAGACCTCCTCACGCGATTTCGCCGAGCGCTTCCACCTCTCCGCTGTTCAGATACGCAAAGACTTAGCCCAGTTTGGAGAGTTCGGAATTAGAGGAGTCGGATACGACGTCAGTCAACTTGCCGGCCGCATCAGTAGCCTACTCGGCTTGGATCAGGGACGCTCCGTGATTGTCGCAGGAATGGGAAATCTCGGAAGCGCCTTGACCCGGTTTCTAAGCTTCGGACCTGAGACGTTCGAAGTTGTCGGTGGCGTCGATTGCGACCTCGCCAAGATTGGAGACAAGATCGGACACCTCACGGTACGCCCGGTCAGCGAATTGCGTCAACTCGTTCGCGAAACCAAGGCAGAGATCGGTATTCTCGCTGTGCCGGTTGCTGCTGCTCAGTCGGTCTACGACGAGTTCGTAGCCGCCGGAGTCCAAGCCGTCCTAAATTTCGCTCCAATCAGGCTGCGAATTCACGCCAATGTACGAACCCGAAATATCGACCTTCAGGTTTACCTTGAAGAGCTCAGCTACTTCTTGCAGACGACGTAAGACCTGGGCTCATCGAACAGCGCGGCTGAGACTCGATTTGCTCACTCTCCACCGATGAGACGAGAGGACTACTTCCAATGGGCTGAACGCGCCGCGCGATGGGGCGCCGACTACCTCGGCACCCTCGATGAGCGGCCGGTGCGAGCGCAGACGGCGCCAGGTGAGATTGCGGCAATGCTCCCAGCGGCACCGCCCGAGAAAGCGGTCGGCATGGAGACGATCTTCGCCGATTTCAAACGCCTGGTGCCGGATGGGATGACCCACTGGCAGCATCGTCGTTTCTTCGCTTACTTTTCCGCCAACGCCGCCCCGGCATCCATGATCGCCGAGAATCTGGTGTCGGTGATGGGGGCCCAGTGCATGCTCTGGCAGACCTCACCGGCGGCGACCGAGATTGAGACTCGAATGGTCGACTGGATGCGACAGGCTCTTGGGCTTCCGCCAGGGTTCCAGGGAGTCATTCAGGATTCGGCGACCTCGGCGAACCTCTGTGCCGTGCTGACAATGCGCGAACGGGCCCTCGCCTGGCGCGGCAACGAGTCGGGGACGGCGGGAGAGCGGCAGCTCCGGGTCTACGCCTCTCCGCAAACCCACTCATCGATAGACAAATCGATCCGGATCGCCGGCATCGGCCAACAGCATCTCGTCAAAGTTCCGACCGATGACTCCTGGAGTCTAGATGCCGAGGCGCTTCGACAGGCTATCGCCTCTGATCGTGCGTCCGGTTTTCTCCCGGCTGGAGTCGTTCTGAGTATCGGCGGCACCTCGATCGGAGCATCCGACCGCCTCCGCCCAGCGATCCAGGTGGCGAAGGAGGAGGATCTCTATGTGCACGTCGATGCTGCGTGGGCCGGCTCGGCGATGATCTGTCCCGAGCTTCGCGAGCTTTGGGACGGAGTTGAAGGTGCCGACAGTATCGTCTTCAACCCCCACAAATGGCTTGGCGCCCAATTCGACTGCTCGATTCAATTCCTTGCCGATCCGGAGCTTCAGATCCGCACCCTCGGCATTAGACCTGACTACCTGCAGATCCTCGGTCAGAAAGAAACCACCAACTACAGCGAGTGGACCATCCCCTTAGGGCGCCGCTTCCGGGCGCTCAAGCTCTGGTTCTTGCTGCGTGCGCACGGCCTCGAAGATCTCCGCGAACGGATCCGGAATCACATAACCTGGGCCAGAGAGGCGGCCGCGGCGATTGACGATCTGGACGACTTCCGCCTGGTGACGCCCTGCCATCTCTCTCTCTTCACCTTCCAGTACACCCCACGCGGGGAAGATGCCGACATTGCCACCGAGCGGCTGCTCCGCGCCGTAAATGATGACGGCCGGATCTACCTTTCGCAGACGACGCACGAGGGACAGTTCGTCATCCGGTTTCAGGTCGGGCAGTTCGACTGTCGGAGGGACGATGTACTCTTGGCGGTAGATGTGCTGCGCGAGCTGGCGGGAAGCCCGTCAAAGCCGATGACGCTGAATCCGACCCCGATCGAAGAGCGCCTGTAAATCAGGATCAATAACCACCGAGTACGGAGTAACTTCAGTATCCATCTGTTGCAACCTAACCGGGAGCTCTGCGAGCTGTCGCTTGGTGTAGAGGCGTGATTCAATCAGACTCGGCTGGGGCAGAACTTCGCCGTCCTTGATGACCTGCTGCAACAACTCCTGCTCATCCGACATCAACTCTGATCGACCAGAGTGAACCGATTTATCGGCGGGCACTATACGGTCACCGTGCATGCGGCCATTCGATACTCTTCGAATAACCTGTTTGCGGCCTGGATAGGTCGACTTGCCCGTACTGTCCTTGAATTTTGGTATCGACTCCATTCCTTTCAACACCTCAACGAGCTTGTAAATACCACCCACCACAGGAGCATCTGAACAGGTTGCGAGCTGAGTGCCGACTCCGAAAGAATCGATCGGAGCTCCGTCAGCCAGTAAGAGTCCGATCTTGGTTTCATTGAGGTCTCCCGACACCAGAATCTTGGCAGTGGAGTGCCCGTGGCGGTCGAGCAGGTCTCGGGCCCCACGGGCGAGCTCCCCGAGGTTGCCGCTGTCGAGCCTAATGCCGGCGATCGGGCAACCTAGGTCGATCGCGGTACGAACTCCCTGCAAAGAGTCATAGGTATCGACGAGCAAAATGGCGTTTTCGGGGAAGAGCTGAACGTACTCCTCGAAAGCTTCCCGTTCGGAATCGAACGACATTACAAAACTATGGGCCATCGTTCCGACGACGGGTATCCCCATTGCCTTCCCGGCAAATAGATTCGAGGTTGAATCGAAACCCGCCAGATAGGCTGCACGCGCCACCCAAGCAGCGGCTTGAGGCCCATGAGCACGACGGCTTCCGAATTCGGCGAGTGAGCGGTCACTCCCCGCAGCCAACCGGATTCTCGCCGCCTTGGAGCAAATTGCCGTCTGAAAGTTCACGATTGAGAGCAGCAGGGTCTCGATCAGCTGGGCCTCGAGAAGAGTCCCGGTAACCCGCATAACCGGCTCTTCCGGGAAGAAGACAGTGCCCTCAGGCATGGCATAGACATCACCGGAAAAGGCGAAGTCCTTGAGATACTCGAAAAATGCTGATTCGACTTGCTTGAATTGAGCCAGCGACCTCAAATAGTCGACCTCCTCGTCACCAAAGCGTAAAGTGCTCAGCGACGCCATCGCCTGCTGTAGGCCTGCGAAGACCAAGAAATTGCGATGCAACGGAAGCCGTCGAACAAACAGCTCGAAGCTACCTTGTGGTGGTGGCCGGCGCGAGTAATAGGCCGCCGCCATCGTCAGTTGATAGAGGTCGGTCGCGAGGCAGAGGCTCTCGTCGGTGAGGACGAACGTTGCCCTGGAAGATGCCGGACTAGGCGGCATTACCCGCTTCCTCTAGGTCGACGATCCCTCGTTCCGGGTCCGAATTTCGAGTCCAAGCCATGATTGTCAGCTGCGAGTCACCGTAAATCCGGGTACGAAGAGCGTAGCAACCGTTGTCGACTACCCTCGGCGGCAGAGGGCGCCTGGAGGAGTGTTCAATCGCCAACTCCCCACCTTCCACCAAGAGAGTCATCAATTCTTCCAAGATCTGCCGATGCCCCTCGAAGCGGTACGGTGGGTCCACGAAGATCAGGTCATAGCTCGAGTTCCCATCACCACTCCGCAGCAATTCGGTCAGGTTCTTCGCACCGAGAGGGAGTTGGGCTCTGAGGACCCGAGTGTCCGCATCCTCCAAGAGTGAGCAGTTGTCTTTGAGCATGGCAATAGCCGACGAACTTCCCTCCACGAAGTCGACTCGACCAGCACCTCTCGCAGCAGCCTCCAATCCGACACTGCCACTACCGGCGAAGACATCCAGAACCCTAGCTTGCGGTAACCGGCATTGCCAAGCGTTCATGAGAGCTGTCCGCACTCTAGCTGAAGTGGGACGAATTCCCTCCGGCACTTTGAGTATCCGCCCTTTGAGTTGACCATGGGTCATGCGCAGGCCCTTCAACCTCATCGCACTGCACCTCGAGACTCGACGTGAACGAACAGATGAACAAGCTCCGTCAGGGGAACGTAAATGATGATGGGCTGTTCCAGCTGCTCCAGCTCGACTCCGGTGCCCTCACCGGTAAGTCCGACTACCTCGAATTTGAGGCCGTCTTTCTGAACAAGAACGTCACCAGGCTGGGGGACATAGCTGGACGAAAACTCAGCAGTAGGTGCTTGAGACTCGGCTTGCAGCACCATTCCCTCGGCTATACTTACAACCCGCGACAAGTTCAGCGGCAAGC
>JAZFTL010000188.1:0-7407 GCA_036446675.1 Thermoanaerobaculia bacterium | reverse complement strand
CGCAGCCTGGTCGGAAGCATCTATCGCGGCAGGGTGGCACGCGTGGTGCCGGGTCTGGAAGCGGCGTTCGTAGACATCGGTCTCGACCGAGATGCGTACTTGCCTGTAGGAGATCTTCGACCCAGAACCAGGAGCCCAGATCCCCGAGGATCGGCTGCGGATGGATCGATCGAGGCACCGGAGGCGAAGCTGGAACCGATCGATCGGCTCCTCAAAGCGGGAGATCTTCTCACTGTACAGGTTGCAAAAGATTCTTTGCCGAGCAAAGGAGTGAGCGTTACCACGGACGTCGGACTACCCGGACGCTTCTTGGTCTTCCTGCCCAAGAGTGACGGAGTGCGTATTTCACGTCGCATTGAGAACGAGCCGGAGCGCGAGCGCCTCAGTGACCTACTAGAGAACTTGGTAACGGCACCCGGAGGGGTGATCGTTCGCACCGCCGGGGAGGGACGGAGTGGAGCGGATTTCAAAGCGGACTTGGATCGGCTAATCGAGCGCTGGGCGACGATTCAAGAGAAAGAATCCCTCGCGGACTCTCCGGAATTTCTATACCGAGATGAGGGCCTGGCGTTGCGCTGGGTTCGAGACGTGCTGAGCGACGCGACCGACGAGTTTTTGGTGGACAGTGAGGCGGCCTACGGCGAGGTCGTCTCTTGTGTTCGAGAACTCGAGCCGAGCCTTGTGGACCGAGTGCACCTGTGGAACAAGAGTGAGTCCCTATTTGGTGAACATGGAGTCGACAAGGCCATAGCGGTAGCCCTGCGGAGCAAAGTGTGGTTGAAATCAGGGGGGTCTCTGGTCATCGACCCTACGGAAGCGCTGGTTGCTATTGATGTGAATACCGGCCGCAATGTCGGCACAGATTCACTCGAAGAGACAGTCCTCGCCACCAACCTAGAAGCGGCAAAGGAGATCGTTCGGCAGGTGCGACTGCGTAGTTTGAGCGGCATCATTGTGATCGACTTCATCGACATGGAAGAGCCGGAGCACCGCCTACAGGTCTATGAGGCCCTGGAGCGGGAGTTTCTGAAGGATCGAGTCGAGACTCGGCTGCTGGAAGTCTCCGAATTCGGTCTCGTCGAGATTACTCGCAAGCGCGAGCGTTTGAGCCTTGAGCGACTGTTGCTGGAAGGATGCTCCTACTGTGGTGGCCGTGGCCGCATCAAGAAGGTCTCGACGGTCTGCCTCGAGATCAGAAGCGAGCTGTTGCGACATTCCAGCCGCGGAACCGACGACAAGATCATCCTCACGGTCCATCCTTTGGTCGCGGCAGAACTCGCCGCAAACGAACCCGCTATCTTGGACGAGCTACAGATAGAGTTTCGCGGCCTCGAAGTTCACACTGCCCCCGATCTTCACCGAGAGAGCTATACGATTACCGAGGAGTCGGCAGAGTGACACCCCTGGAGGTCGAGTCGTTCGAGTTCGGGGAACTCAGGGGCGAACTGGCGGTCGAGTTGTTGCCGGGGCAGCTGGAGAGCACCCTTGAACGGCTCATCGACCCCGGCAGGGCCGGTGAGACCTTGCACTGGGGTCGCAATTATCTCTATGCGGTCAACCTCGAAACAGCAGATGGACCCCTCGAAGTAGTTGTCAAGCAGTTTCGCAACCAGGGTTTCAAGGCGAGGCTCTCGCGTCGCTTGAAGGGTAGCAAAGCGACCCGCAGCTGGAGAATCGCTCGGTTGCTCGCTGGATCAGAGGTGCTTACGCCTACCCCGGTAATGCTCATCGAGTCGATTGATATTGGCGGACCGTCCTATTACGTCTGCGAACGGCTTTCAGGTTGCTTCGAGGTGCGACATTTTTTTCGCGCTTTGGAGAATGGTCGAGAGGCAGACGAATTCCCTCAAGTGGAACCCGACGCTTTCTTTGAGGGTCTCGGCACGGCGATTCGGCGTCTTCATGATGGTGGAGTTCTGCATCGCGATCTGTCCGTGGGTAATGTCTTGGTGAAGTACGGCGAAGGAATCGGGGCAGCCCCTGACTTCTATCTGGTTGATCTGAACCGAGCGCGCCTCCACGAGCGCCCCTCGATAGCGCAGCGCATGCGCGACCTTAGCCGGTTGAGGATCTTTGGAAGGGCCGACCAAGAGCGTTTCTTGCGATCGTATTGGAATGGTGAGACGAGCGCCTGGGGGTACAAATTCCTGCTCTATCGCGTCTTTCTCGGCTCTTTCTTGACGAAGAACAGGGCTAAGGCCGCCGTCCGCAAGCCGTTTCGGGAGCTACGAGATGTGCTGGTGTCGAGGTCGGTCCACGCCCACATTCCGGCGCCGCCTGAAGACGCCTCAAAGCGCGACAAGATCGTCTGGGACCACCTTTCTGATCAACCCCATCAACATGCCAACCGCCGGGAACGCCTAGCAATTCGCTTGGCGGATATTCGCGAACATGGACGGGAATTGGTTGCTGCGGCGCGGGCCGCTCCTGACGCATGGGACAGATATCGAGAACTCAAAGTAGATCTTTATCAGAGTCCGACGCAGTGGGCAGGGGTTGGCGTTGCGGTGCGGCCGCACCCGAAGAATCCAGAGGGACTGATTCAGGCTCTCGAAGACCTGGGAGTCTCGCATGTCTACCTGAGGTTACATCCTTGGGAGGACTCGTTGACAGACGCAGCGGTCTTGGCGCACGAACTCCGCGCCGCCGGATTCGACCTTACTTTTGGTATTCCTCAGAATCGTGAGCTGGTTCAAGATATGGCGCGCTGGACTGCTCTTGTCTCCGAGATCGCGGCGCGATTTCAGCCGTATGGCCACCATTATCAGGTCGGTCAGGCGGTCAATCGCTCCAAGTGGGGGATCTGGCACTATGGGGAGTATCTCGAGCTGGCGGCAGCGGCAATGGAGATTCTGCGCGTCGAAGACGCGGTCAAAGTTGTGGGACCGGCGGTCATCGACTTCGAGTTCTACGCTACCCTGGCAATTCTCAACCAGCCGTTTGGTGGGCACCATTTTGATGCTGTTTCCAGCCTGCTGTACGTCGATCGCCGGGGAGCACCTGAAAACACCCAGCTCGGTTTCGACACGGTCGATAAGGTGGCCCTGCTGAAAGCGATCGCTGAAACCTCGCAGAATAGCGCCGGTGCCAGTTGGATCACGGAATTCAATTGGCCCTTGTGGGAGGGCCCGCATTCCCCGGCCGGCCGATCGGTCTCCGTCGATGAAGAGACGCAGGCCGACTATCTGGTGAGGTTCTATCTCCTGGCCCTCGGAACCGGGTTGGTGGAACGGGTCTATTGGTGGCAAACGATCGCCCGAGGCTATGGTCTCATCGACCCATCTGACGATGGGACGCTGCGCCGTCGCCCGGCTTTTCATGCACTTGCGAATATGCAGCGCATTCTGCGGGGTAGTTCCTTTGTGGGGCCGATCGCGTCGTCGAATCCTTCAATACGCCTCTATCGCTTTCAATCGAGTGATGACGAAGAGATCGTGGTTGGATGGTCTACCAGGGGCCCAGCTAGAGCCGGTTTGCCTTGCCCGGCTGCGGCGACCGTGAGCCGAGACGGCGAGATCTTGCCCTCCCCTTTGGGTGTCGAGGTGGAGGTCACGTCTTCACCCCGCTACTTTTGGTTACGAGCTTAGCTCGAGGCTGAGCATGCCGACCCCGTTGGACAACTTTCATCCGTTGATCGCCGCCTGGTTTCTCAGCAAGGTAGGTACCCCGACCGAACTCCAAGCCGCGAGCTGGCCGAAGATCGCCGCCGGCGAGCACGTCTTGATTTCGGCGCCGACCGGGAGTGGTAAGACCCTCACTGCTTTTCTCTGGGCACTCAATCAGCTGCTCACCGGAAGTTGGGAAGGTGGCCGCACGCGAGTGCTCTACGTTTCACCCCTCAAAGCCTTGAACAACGACATTGAACGCAATCTTCTGGGTCCGTTGCAAGATCTTCAAAGGGTCTTCGAAGAGGCCGGAGAGACAATCGCGTCGGTGCGAGTTCGCACCCGGAGTGGCGATACGTCCCCCAGTCAGCGGCAGCGAATGCTGCGCTCACCACCGGAAATTCTGATTACCACACCGGAGAGCCTCAATATTCTGCTCGCCTCCAAGGGAGGGCGGTCGATGCTCGATGGCTTGGTCACCGTCATTCTGGATGAAATCCACGCGGTCGCGGGAGGCAAACGTGGAACTCACCTGATTACGGCGGTCGATCGGTTGGTCCCACTATCAGGTGAATTTCAGAGAATCGCGCTCTCCGCGACTGTCCGACCGATGGAGAGGGTGGCCCGTTTCGTCGGAGGTTACCAGCTGCGTGACAGCGGCGGTGAAGTTGCCTTCACGCCGCGACGCGTAGAGATCGTCGTATCCAACACCCGCAAGGAGTATGACGTTCAGGTCGTGGTTCCCCAACCGGCCAGGGAAGAACCTCGGAGCGCCAGGTCGAGTACCGAGGTTGCAGAGTCGACCGTTTTCCAGCGAGCACCCGATCATCTTTGGGAAGACTTGGCAGCGAGTCTGAAGAGTCGCATTCGGGCCAATCGATCGACTCTGGTGTTTGCCAACAGTCGGCGGACGGTCGAGAAGATCACTCTGCTGGTGAATCAAGACGAGAAGCAGGAGCTGATGTATTCCCATCACGGATCGTTGTCGAGAGAGATCCGCACCGTTGTCGAGAGTCGCCTCAAGGCTGGGGAGTTAGCGGCAATCGCGGCGACCAATTCGCTCGAACTGGGAATCGATATCGGCACTTTGGATGAAGTGCTCTTGGTTCAGTCGCCGCCCACCGTAGCCTCGATGGTGCAGCGAATCGGCCGGGCTGGGCACCGGGTCGGTGAAGTCAGCCGGGGTCGCCTCTATCCGATCTTCGGGCGCGATTTTCTCGATGCAGCGGTGATCTCTCAAAGTGTTTTGCAACAGGAGATCGAAGAAATTCGACCGGTCAGAGGGGCTCTCGACGTGTTGGCCCAAGTCATACTGTCCATGGTGTCGACGCAGGACTGGGACATCGAGGGCCTCTTGAATGTGTTGCGCTCGAGCTATCCCTACCACAGCCTTGCGCAGCGCCAGTTTGACTTGGTTCTGGAGATGCTGGCTGGTCGCTATGCGGATAGTCGCATTCGTGAACTCGAACCACGCATTTCTGTCGACCGGGCCTCGGGGACGGTGCCCGCCCGCCGTGGCGCCGCTCGCCTGGTCTATCAGTCAGGTGGAACGATTCCAGATCGTGGTTACTTCCATCTGCGTCTCAAGGACTCATCCGCCAAACTAGGCGAGCTGGATGAAGAGTTTGTCTGGGAACGCTCACTCGGAGACACCTTTAATCTCGGGGCACAGTCATGGCGCATCGTGCAGATCACCCATAACGATGTCTTTGTCGCGCCGTCGCGACGCGCTGCTGCGATGACACCGTTCTGGCGAGCCGATGCCCGCGATCGGAGTTTTCACCTGTCGTCACGCATCGGAGTTTTCTTACAGACTGCCCAAGAGCTGCTTTCCTCACCGGGCGGGGCGTCTCGTCTTGCCGAACTGCTGCAGAGCGACTACTGCATGCAGCCGGCCGCCGCTGCTATTCTGATCGACCTCCTGGAGCGACAGCGTGTCAGTAGCGGCGCCGAGCTACCGCATCATCAACACCTGTTGGTTGAACGGTTTTCGGATCCCACTGTCGAGTCACCAAAGCGGCAGGTCGTTTTACACACATTCTGGGGTGGTCGAGTCAACCGCCCCTTGGCACTCGCGATGGCCGCGGCGTGGGAAGAGCGCTTCAAGACTCCACTGCAGATCGCTAACGACAACGATTCCATTATTGCCGCCCTGCCGAAGAGCTACAGAATGGAAGACCTGCTACAGCTGGTTCAGCCGGAGAATCTGGAGCGTCTCTTGCGGTGTCGACTCGAGCAGAGCGGCTTTTTTGGAGCGCGCTTCAGGGAGAACGCAGGGCGGGCGCTTCTGCTTCCACGTTCAGATCCACGCCGTAGAATTCCTCTCTGGTTGATTCGCGATAGGGCCAAGAAGTTGCTCGATGCGGTCTCCGCTTATGAAGATTTCCCCATACTTGTCGAGACCTGGCGCACCTGTCTACAAGATGAGTTCGAAGTAGACGTTCTCAAAGGTTTGCTCGAACAGGTAGAGCGCGGTGAGATTCGTATTACCGAGGTTTCGAATGCAACGCCTTCTCCATTCGCCGCCGGGCTGATCCGGCAGCACACCAATCTGCTGATGTATGAGAGCGACGCTCGGGATGGCGGCAAGCCTTCCCGGCTGAGTGAGAACCTCTTGCGGGAGGTTGCCTTCTCGTCGCAGCTGCGGCCTGACCTGCCCCGCGAGCTGGTTGATCAGTGGCAGCGCAAGCTACAGCGAACGCATCCTGGGTATGCGCCACGCGATGCCGACGAACTGGTCGATTGGGTCCGGGAGAGAGTCTCGATTCCACTCCAAGAGTGGCGCGATCTACTGCAGGCAGTGGAGCGAGATCTCCTCAGATCGAGGGATGAATCAGCGTCACGGGAGTCGTCGATGGGTGTGGGTTCAGTGTCCGACCTGATACAAGAGGCGGCAGCCCGAGTTGTATTGGTACGGCTCCCGGCGCCGATCGAGTCGACGGAGCCCGGCACGTCGAATGGGACCGAGAGAGCCGGTGGACCGGAGTTGGTTTGCGCTCTGGAGTCTGTCTCACGTTTAGCAGGGGCGCTGGGCCTGAAATTCGGCGAGATCGTCGTCAACTCGATCGCGGGAGGTGAGTTCCCCGGCGTCCTGCAAGAGGCGCCCAGCCCACCCCCTCTAGCCGAACTCTTGGGTGAGTGGTTGCGCTACTACGGGCCGATCACACCCCTGTTTGTGGAAGAGACGTTCGGTTTGAGCTCCGCTGAGGTGCGCAACGTACTGGACACTCTGGTGGCCGAAGATCTGGTTGTGGTGGACCGGTTTGGGCCCGGCTCTGGGATTGAGGTCGGTTTCGAACTCTGTGACGTCGAGAACTTGGAGAGGCTTTTGCGGCTGCTTCGCGCCTCGTCCCGACAATCGATCGACGTCCAAGATGCCGAGAAACTGCCGCTCTTCCTCGCCTCGATGCAAGGTCTCGTCGCCAAGGGAGACGATCCGGGTGATCTGCAAGAGGTACTGGAGCGATTGTTGGTCTATCCGTCGCGCGCCGACCTCTGGGAGTCGGACTTCTTCCCGGCGCGACTCGAACCGTACTACACAGGTTGGCTCGACGGACTGATGCAAGAGAGCGATCTTTTGTGGCGCGGCTGTGGAAACGGCAAAGCGCTGTTTGTGTTCCCTGATGACTTTCGGTTGATCGACGTGGGCTCGAGTCGAGATCTTGATCCGGAAAGTCGAGCCTCGGGCGGGGTCGAGTCGGGCCCGCCGGAGAGCGCAGTTGAAGATCCCTCGGAGGGCCGATCAGGAGATCAGTCGTCAAGCCGATTACCGGGCCATATTGGCGATCTTTTCGCAGATCCC
>JAZFTL010000187.1:0-5989 GCA_036446675.1 Thermoanaerobaculia bacterium | reverse complement strand
AGCGCGTAGTAGCAGGCGAAATCATTCGGTCGAGTCGGTTGACATAACTAACTGTTACACTCTTGGCGGTTCGTCACAGCAGTCGATCGCCAGCTTGGCTCTGCCCCTGGCGTTTCTCAATCTCACCGTAGCCGTGGGACTTTTTGCAGCGAGCGACTGGACTTCACGCCCGGAGCCGATTTCGCTCTACACCTATCCCGTCCATATGAGAGGCTCGTATTGGCGTTATTACACTCCGTTTGCCGGCTGCTATATCAACTGGAGCTTCCCGGTAATGTTCGGCGCAATGGGTGCCCTCGTGATCCTTCGAGGAGTGGATCGGTGGCGGCGGAGAAAGTCGCAGTAGAGATCTCGGCGGCAAGACGGACTCCGGAATCTTAGGAACCGACTCGAGATATCCAAAGTCTAGACTGATACTAGGAACGGCTCGTCGAGCTATTTGATGAAGACCTCGGGAAAAATCATTCTATCTACGCTTCACTCGCTCGTCTTCTCACTATTCTTCGGGTACGTGGCTTTGCCGGAGCCCCCTGCAGCCGATCTGCGCATCACCTATGTCGGGAATGCCGGTTACTTGCTCGAGGCGGACGGCCGCAAGATACTCATCGACGCGCTCTTGGGTTCGTACCAATCGCAGTACGTTCAGTTACCTCGAGAGATTCAGATAAGACTGGAGAACGCCGAGAGCCCATTTGATAACGTCAACCTCGTTCTGGCGACCCATGTTCACCACGACCACTTTGGGGCTCGATCTGTGGGGAGGTATCTGCTCTCCGACCTAAAGGCACAGTTTGTTTCGACGGGACAGGCGGTGCGCCGACTTGCTACTGACCTGTCTGATTACAGTGACGTTCGCTCCCGGATTCGGGCGGCCGAGCCGCAAGAGGGCGTGACGTACGAGGTAGCCAACTTCGGTCTCCAGGCTCTGAATCTGCACCACGGCAGGTACCGCAAGCCGCCTGTCGAGAACCTTGGATTCGTTATGCGGCTGGGTGGTTGGAATGTCCTGCACGTTGGCGACACTGAGATTACGTCCGAGGATCTACGGATTTATTCGGGCTCCTTAGGGAGCATCGATGTTGCCATGATTCCGACCTGGTTTCTCATGGGAAAGGGCTGGGAGAGCGTACAACAATGGAGGTCTGTGATCGAGGCGGCGGTGAATCCTCGCTACATTGTCTTGATCCATTTGCCTCTGGAGTGAACAACAGCTGACTCCCAGTCTTCATCGAGGAAATGGATCGAAGAAATTCGAACTAAGTACCCCGACACACTCGTCTTTGGCGAGGCGCTCGAGAGCAAGGTGCTCACGGCTTATGCTTCTCAGGGGACTGGAATGGACAGGCCGGTGATCCGATTCGTTCGGGAAGGCACTACTTCGACTCTAGATGCTGAGGTGCAGGGCGAGGTTGTCCGCCAAGTTGAGACTATCTACGGCACCTGTGCGTTGAACTCTCGACGGTCCGGAACTGTGACGCCGCGAGAGGACCTGGGCGATCTTTGGGATCAGCTTCTCCAAGATTCCTATGTTCATCTCGAATACCCTGAACCAACTATCTTCCTCCCTGACATTGCAATCACAGAGATCCTCCAAGCATTTCCAGAAGGTAATTTCGTCGGTCACCTCCTGACCAAAGGAGACGGTGAAATCATCGCCTACGGCAAATGCGACGGACTCGAAACCCTCCGCTTGATGTGCTTGGAGGGCTTGTCAAAATACCTTCCAAGCGGATATCAATCCAACTGTCATATTGTCGACAGAGTGGATCGTGGCACAGTAGAAAATCTTTCCTCCCCATAGGATCTTTGGTAGGTAGGGATCGAAAACCGACCCGGCGTCGATTCACGCTAGGATTGGGCAATGAATGATCTGTTGGCGAAGTTGCAGCAATGCCTTGGCGAAGGCGGTTATCTTGGCCAAGATGAGGTGCACCAACGCCCCGCCGGGTGGGGCCTCGAGGAACCCTGTCAGGCGCTGGCAATCCTCCGGCCGCAAACCACTGACGAGGTCTCCAAGGTCCTGGCACTCTGCTATGAGGCGGGTCAGGCGGTCTGTGTTCAGGGCGGTATGACGGGCCTGGTGCGGGGAGGAGTCGCGACGTCAGATGAAATCGTGATGTCGCTCGAACGCATGCGTGAAATCGAAGCGGTCGACACCGTAGGCCGCACCATGACGGTTCAGGCTGGGGTGCCGCTGCAGAGAATCCAGGAAGAGGCTCTCGAACAAGGACTTTTCTTCCCTCTCGACCTAGGAGCCCGCGGTTCGTGTCAGATTGGTGGCAACGTGTCCACGAACGCGGGAGGAAACCGCGTCATCCGTTACGGCATGTCCCGCAATTTGGTGCTGGGACTGGAGACCGTCTTGGCAGATGGTACTGTCCTGTCTGGGCTGAATCGCATGGTCAAGAACAATTCGGGCTACGATCTCAAGCAGCTCTTTATCGGTTCCGAGGGCACTCTGGGAGTGGTCACGCGGGTTGTTCTGCGGCTCGAGCGCCGGCCCAAGAGCCACAGTACCGCTCTTGTCGGGGTGGAGAGTTTCGAGAAACTCCTCGGCCTCTTGAGTGTGATGGAGGACGACCTCGGCCCTCAGTTGAGTGCGTTTGAAGTGATGTGGAAGAGTTTCTATGAATTGGTCACTTCCGGTCCTGCCCGTACGCCGCCGCCGCTAGCCTACAAGTGGCCCTACTACGTTTTGATTGAGGTTCTCGGCAGCGAACGAGTCCGAGACGCCGAACGATTCGACGAAGTATTGGCAGAAGCAAGCGACAAGGGGTTCCTCTCCGATGCGGTGATCGGTCGCAGTCGGAGGGAACGGGACGGCCTCTGGGCAATGCGCGATGACATCGAGCAACTCGATCGGCTGGGACCGCACTTTACCTTTGATATCAGCCTGCCGATTCGAGAGATGAATGCCTATGTGAACGGAATTGGACGAAGTCTCGAAGCGCGCTGGCCGGAGGTCAAATGGGTAGTCTTCGGCCATCTTGGAGATGGCAACCTTCACCCAGTCGTCGGCGTCGGAGATGCATCTCCGGCGGCGCGCCAAGCCGTGGAAGAGATCATCTACGATCCGTTGCAGCAGATCGGCGGAGCCGTTTCAGCCGAGCACGGAATTGGCCTGGAGAAACGGGCTTACCTGTCGCGCAGTCGGACTCCCCAAGAGATCGACCTGATGCGGCGGTTGAAGCGGGCGCTTGACCCCAAGGGTATTCTCAATCGTGGTCGGGTATTCGAAATCTAAAGGAGGAACACTGTGGCGAGCATTCATCAAGAAGTCTCATTCCCTGAGTCCCCTGAGAAAATCTACAAAGTGCTTCTCGATTCGGCAGAGTTTACGGCGTTCACGGGCATGCCCGCGGAGATCGGCGGCGAAGAGGGCGCTGCCTTCACCTGCTTTGGCACATTCATTCTCGGACGCCAGGTGGAGCTGATTCCGCATCGGCGGATCGTTCAAGCCTGGCGAGTCTTTGACTGGCCCGAAGGAGTGTATTCGTTGGCGCGTTTCGAACTCTTGGACGATGACGGGGGGACGAAGCTGGTCTTTGACCAGAGCGGAGTGCCTGCCGACGCAGTCGAGCATGTCGACAGCGGCTGGCACGAGAAATACTGGAAGCCGCTGCGTAAGCATCTCGAGTCCCGGAGAAGGAATCACGATACGTGTTGATCGATGATTTGTTACCCGATGCAGACGCTTCGGAGAAGCATCACATTACCATTATGGCTTCCCCAGAAGCGGTTTACGATGCTCTTTGGAACATCGATTTCGGTGGTATTCGGAGCGTTCGCCTGTTGTTGGCATTGCGGGCCTTGCCGGGCCGTCTCTTGAAACCTCATCGCCGGCGGCGTCCGACGGGGCGATTTGACCTCCTTTCCCTCGAAGCGGCGGGCTTCGGCAAGATCGCTGAGGCTCCTGGTCGCGAAGTGGTCTTCGGCGTGACCGGGCGGTTTTGGAGACCGGTCGGAAACATTCTCCCATTTCAGGCGAACGCCTTTGATGAGCCGGTGGCACCGGGGCTAGCGAGAGCAGTATGGAATCTTGCGGTTACTTCGAGTAACGATGACTCGACGATACTGTCCACTGAGACGCGCATCATCTGTGGCGACCCTTCCAGCCGGCGAAAATTTCGCCTCTACTGGTTGATCGTGAAGCCATTCAGCGGACTCATTCGACGGATGGTTCTTAAATCAGTCAAGAAGTCTTGCGAGAGAGGTCCGGAGTCGTAAGAGAATGAGCACACTCTATGCATTCAGTTGAACCGGTCATCGTCGTTCTCTTGATGAGCTGCCTGGCTGCGGCCATGGCGGCCGTCGGGGTGCTGCCATTTCGATTTGGCCGCCCCCATCAAGGTTGGATTGGCGGCGCCTATGCGCTGGCAAGCGGATTGATGCTCGGAGCCGGGTACCTGCTGATGGGCCGTGGCCTCGACGAGGGAGCGCTCCCGGCAGTTGCCGGAGTGGTCATTGGAATCGGCTACAGCCACTCGATAAGGTACTTCGCCGGGTTGGAAGCGCTCGATGATGAGGCCGCCAAGGGCCGGAGCGAGTATGGGTACAAGCTCATCTTGCAGAGCGTGCTGCACTCCGCAGCCGAAGGGGTGGCGATCGGTGTGGCCATGGTAGTGGAGCTGAAACTAGGCGTTTTTGTCGCCCTAGCTCTCGCTATTCACAATATCGGCGAAGGAATGGTCCTGGCCGATCAACTCAGCCCACATCGGGCGCGTCTCCGTCAGGCTGCTGCTCTGGCCGTGGCCTGCAAGGTCAGTCAACCGCTCTTGGCGCTGGCCGCGTTTGCGTTGAGTCCGGTGCTTACCGGGTTTCTCCCGTCGGCTCTCGGATTCGCGGCGGGGGCGCTGGTCCTTCTCGTGCTTACCGAGCTTCTGCCCAATTCCTATCACCGCTCGCCCGCAGTTTCCGTGGCACTCATTGTGGGTGTTTCGGCTGGAGCGGTTGTCTTGTTGGAGTCTTTGTTGATTTAGCAGCCTCTGGTGGAAGCGATGATGCCCAACACTGTCTTCATGGTCTTGATCTATGGATTGTTGACCGCGTTGGCGACCGGACTGGGAGCGCTGCCGTTTCTGTTTCTCAAAGAACTCAGCCCAAAGGTGTTGGCCGTCACCAACGCCATCGCTTCCGGTCTCATGTTGGGTGCTAGCTTTGGTCTGCTCCGGGAAGGAGCGGTGTTTGGGACTCCGCAGACCATTGTTGGGGGTGCTGCCGGCATCGCCTTTATCCTGGTAGCCGAGAAGATGCTCGAGGGACGCGAAGTGGCGTTCGGAGATCTGTCCGGGAGGGGCGCTCGACCGATTCTCTTGCTGTTGGTGGTGATGACGGTGCACTCCTTTTCCGAAGGAGTAGCGGTTGGCGTCGCTTTCGGTGGGGGAGAAAAGCTCGCGACTCTGATTACCCTGGCGATCGCGATACACAACATTCCCGAGGGAATGGCGATCAGTGCGGTGATGCGGTCGAAAGGGTCGACGCTCGCAGCCTGCGCGCTGTGGAGCATTGTGTCCTCTCTTCCGCAGCCCATCATGGCGGTCCCCGCCTTTCTGTTCGTGGATACTTTTCGAGACGTCCTGCCCTATGGACTCGGCTTCGCTGCCGGTGCGATGGTCTTTATGGTCTTGATGGAGATTCTGCCTGGGGCCTACGAAAGCGGCAAGCGATCCACTGTTGCCCTCTGGGTATCGCTGACTTTTACCGCGATGGTATTGTTTCAAAAACTGATTTGAGCAGGTAACTCGATGCCTGAGCATGGATTGAACAGCACTCATCATTCGCCGCTGGAACCTCGAGGAGTTATCCTTGGGAAAACATTCAACAGGAGGAGTGAAATGTACAGAAATCTATCAACTGTCTTAGCCTGTATGGTGCTCGTCGCGATGCCCGCGGTGGGAACTGATCTTGATGCCCAAAGTGTTTTCGAGCGACTCACGACTCTATCCGGAACCTGGAAGGGAGAGCCGGAAGGAGAGGGAGAGTATGCCTC
>JAZFTL010000186.1:0-3313 GCA_036446675.1 Thermoanaerobaculia bacterium | reverse complement strand
GGTCCCCATCATCCTGGGTGGCGCTTCCGCCGGTCATCCAGTTCACGTCGAAGGAGCCCCACAGGTCCTGGTGAAAATCGCGCGTGAAGTGACTTTCGAGCTGAAACATGGGCTCGGTGGAAAGCTTGCTACCCACAAAGTCATCGTTGTCGCCGTAGAACCACAGCGAGGGGATAAACTCCAGGGTGGTGCGCCGGCCGGGAACCCACGGTCCGACCTGCCACACGATGGGGGCACCAATACGGCCGTACCATCGGTTCTGGCCCATGTTCAGCGGCTGCTCGTTGTCGTACTCTCCGATAGGAATGATCAGGTCGGCGAGGACATCGAGAGAGAAGCCCGGCTCGTAGCGCGCCAGATCGGGGATATTCCGGATCACCTTGGGGCCAATGAGGTTGAGATCGAACTCGAATAAAGGGTCACCGAAACCACTCGCGTCATCGGTGAATGTTCGGCTGAAAACCGTCGTCTCACCCGGGAGCCGGACGAAAACCGTCGCCTCACCCGAGAGCCGGCCCATGGGAGCCAGAAGGGCCACGTGAGCGGCTCGGTCGAAGAGCGGAAAGGTACGGGCATAGCCGACAAGGGCCACGTTGGCCTCGAAGCTCCCATCCAATACGTTGTGGCCCGGGTCGATGGGGTTGGCGTTTCCGCTTAGAAACATGCCGATGACGGGCACCGCGTTGGCCCCAATCAGACTCTTCCAGTAAAAGCGTGGCGGTATCTGGCCGGAGGCGGGTGTCAGGCCCACAGCCACCCATGAGATCGCCAGCGCCAGAACCAATGGCAGACTTCGAAGGTGAATCATCACTTTGGCTCCTTTACCATCTCAGGGGGCGGAATGAACTGCCGCTTGTTGAGGAGGGGCGGATATCCCGGTTCATCCGGGAATCGTTGAGGCATGGTGTCGTCCAGGGTCTCGAACAGCGAACGGCTGGGCAGAATCACATTGTTCTTTGTGACATAGTCTTCCCAGTGCTCCACCAGGGTGGCCACTTGTTCGGGCCGCTCGGAAGCCAGGTCCTGACGCTCTCCGGGGTCTAAGGTCAAGTCGAAGAGCTCCCATTCGCCCGTGCCGAAAGGCTTCCACTGCCAGCGAAGCTTCCAGTTTTCCTGGCGCACCGCTCGGTTCCCAAAGAGCTCCCAGGCCAGGTAGTCCTCGTCGGTCCGAACCGAATGGGTCTCGCCGGCGAGCACCGGCATCCAGGACTTGCCCAACAGAGGCGGCAGCCGCCGTCCTTCCCGTGTCTCGGGATACGCGACTCCTGCGACCTCCAACAGCGTGGGCATAATGTCGGCTACGTGCATGACAGCGTGATTGATGCTCCCCTTGGAACGTCCAACCACCGGGCCGCTCACGATCAGGGCGTTCCGAATCCCGCCTTCGGCGAGCCAACCTTTGTACTGGCTGAAGGGTGTCATCGATACCTGAGCCCACATGGGACCGTAGCCGACGAATGAACCCGGGTCACCCCAGGCATTCGGATGGGTCTGGGACCAGTTGATCGCCGCGAAGAGAAAGTTCAGCGTGCCCGGTGTGCCCGCGATCATCTCGAAAAGGTCCGTTCCCTCGGCGCCGTTGTCGCCGAAAACAATGAAAATGGTGTTTTCGTACTCGCCGATCTCCTTCAGGTAGTCGACGAGGCGCCCGACGTGGTAGTCCATGTTCTCCACCATTCCCGCGTAAAGCTCCATCTTCATCCCCAGCTGCGCTCGAGGTGCCGGCGCCAGGAGAGTGGAGTCAGGAACGAACCACAGGCGTTCAGAGAGCCTGGTGCCCTCGGTCATGAGGCCGAGCTCGATCTGGCGCTGGAGCCGCTGGCGTCGCATCGCGTCCCAGCCGATGTCATAGTCCCGAACATGGCGTCGGCGCCACTCCTTGGGTAAATGGTAGGGGTCGTGCGGCGCCTGGTGAGCGACGTAGGCAAAGAAAGGCTTGCCGTCGCCCCGGTTCGCCTCGATGAATTCGATCATCTTGTCGGTGTAGGTCTTGGTCGCGTAGTAGTCCTTGGGAAGCTCGGTGAGGTAGAGACCGTCCTCGGTAAAGACCAATCGAGGAGAGCGGGCGGACAGGTTCGTCATGTCCCAGTAGCTACCGCCGCCGTCGAGGAGGCTAAAGTCTCGCTCGAAACCGCGGGCGCGCGGAATCTTATCGGGCGCTTTGCCCATGTGCCACTTGCCGGTCATGTAGGTGTGGTAGTCCGCTTCTTTGAGAAGCTGCGGCAGCGTCACGACGGCGTCGTTGAGATAGCCTTCGTAACCCGGCACCCCCACCTGGTTCGGGGCGGTCCACTCGTCCATGTTGCCGAGGCCGTTGATATGGGTATCGACCCCCGAGAGCAGCATCGAGCGGGTCGGCGAGCAGCTCGCGTGAGTGTAGAATTGGGTAAAACGCACGCCTTCTTGGGCCAGGGCGTCGAGGTGCGGCGTTTGTATCTCGCTCCCGAACGAGCCCATGTCCGCATAGCCCATGTCGTCGGCGAGGATGATCACGATGTTGGGTCGGTCATCGGCCGAAAAGGCCGCGGTCGACGCTGCGAACGCCAGAACCAGAGCCCCAGAGATCAATCGATTGCTCAGTGCCATGATCACTCCTCTACGATAGATCATTTGTTTATAGTACAAAAGCGAAACCAAGTATAAGGAGAAACGCCACTGCGTAAGCCCAGCGTCCTGCTGCGTTGACCTTTGAGGCCAACTCCAATTTCTCTTGATGAACCATGCACGATGTGAAGATCGCGTTTCCCAGAGCTAGGGAAACCAGGATCCACGAACCGAAAATGAAATGGTCCGCCCGGGTCAGATAGGAGATCCGAGGAAGCACGTTGGCCAATGCAAACTGATAGGCAATCAAAGTCAGTATCGAGGTAACCCCGATGCTGATCTTTGAACGGATTTCGGGTGACGGCAAGAGGAATACAGTCCAGGCCATAAAGATGATTAGAACCAAGGGTACGAAAGCCCTATAGAAGAAAAAGCCCAACTGACGCCGCATCCGGAATTGATACTCAAATCGCGAGAATTGTCCTCCACCCAAGTGCTCGCGCCTCTGGCTCAGGATCCGAGCTTCGCCCTCTCCGACGTCCCAGCCACTCACCGAAAATGTCTCCGCCTGTCCGGTCAACGATTTCAGGGGAGTAAACAGAAGTTCACTCTCGTTCGATAACATCGGCCAGAGCGCCAGGGTTACCACGTGACTGTCGCGTGGGAACTCTCTCAGATCAAAGGTTTCACTAACTTCCGCCAAGACGCGAATAATCGCCGTTATCAGACCATTCCCATCGATGGTAGTGACGTCTTCGTAGAGCTTCTT
>JAZFTL010000185.1:0-2702 GCA_036446675.1 Thermoanaerobaculia bacterium | reverse complement strand
AAGAGCGGAATCGGGCGATTCGGTGAACTTCGCGGTTTGACCCTGGGCTGTACCCGCCCAGCCCAGCAAAAGCATGACAATCAGGGCCGCCAGCCCCGGCATGAGAGCGGCGCTCAGGCCCGGCCGTCCACCTATCCGCCGGTGATGGCAGACTTCTCGGAAAAGCGAGTCGCCCTGGTTATCGGATCAGGCGCGATTAAGTGTGCCTGTGCAATCGGAGTTTACGATGTCTTGCAGAGTGAGGGAATCGCGATCGACTTGGTCGTTGGCTGCAGCGCCGGCAGCATCTACGCGGCGGTCATTGCGCTGGGATACAGCCCCGCCCAAGCTGAGGAAGAATCGATCCGACTTTGGACTCAAGAGCTGACTCGGCAGCGCAGCAGGAAGGCGATCTTGCAGGTGGTTCTACCTCAGATCTTTGGATTCAACGAAAACTTCGGGCTGCTGGATGACACTCTGATTCTTCAGAGGCTTCGAACCGCCTTTAGGTCGCAGCAAATCGAGGACGCCGACATTCCATTATTCGTGGTTGCAACGGATTTCGAAAATGGCGAGAAAGTCGTCCTCGATAGTGGGTCCATCGTTGATGCAATCAGAGCGAGTTTGGCGATTCCCTTCGTTTTCAGTCCATGGCGAGTCGGCGATCGGCTGCTCATGGATGGCTTCATGTCGGATCCGTTGCCAGTCGACGTAGCGATCAAGGAGCGGGCGGACATTATTCTGGCAGTCGGTTTCGAAAGCCCATATCAATACCGGGTGAACTCGGCTGCCAAGTTGGCGTTCCAAATCACCACTGTTGCTGCTAATAACCTGTTACGTTCGAATTTTGCTTTTCACAACTTAGCGCACCACGCCGAAGTGATCCCGATCCTTCCCGAGTTCGAGGGGCGGATCAAAGCGTTCGACGTAGCGAAGTTGCCGATGATCATCGAAAAAGGCCGTGAGAGCATTCGCCAAGAGCTCCCATATTTGCATGAGTTGATGAAGGGGGATCCATAGGTGACCTGCGGAGAGCCAGAGGCTGGGACGCAGGCCAATGGATGAACAGACGGGACGGATTCTTGTTGTCGATGACAACGAAATGAATCGGGATATGCTCTCTCGCCGGGTCAAGGGTCAAGGGCACACAGTGTCCACTGCGGAAGATGGCGTTCAGGCCCTCGAGATGCTGCGCCAAGAGCAGTTTGATGTGGTCCTGCTGGACGTGATGATGCCCAACATGAACGGCTACGAAGTGCTGGAACAGCTTAAGGCGGATGCCGAATTACGTCACGTTAGGGTGATCATGATCTCCGCGCTCACCGAAATCGACAGCATTGTCAAATGCCTCGAGTTGGGGGCTGACGATTACTTACCCAAACCCTTCAACCCGGTAATTCTCAAGGCAAGGTTGAAGTCATCGCTGGCCGCCAAGATTCTCCATGATCGCGAGCAGATGTTCGCTCAAAGCATGGAGAGAGAGTTGGACATCGGTCGACAAATCCAAGCGGGGTTTTTTCCCGAGAAAATACCTCAGCCCGAGGGCTGGGATATCCAAGCGCGCTTCAAAGCTGCCAGACAGGTGGCTGGAGATTTCTACGATGTGTTCCCTATGCCCGACGGTCGACTCGGCTTAGTGGTAGCGGATGTCTGCGACAAGGGGGTGGGGGCGGCTCTGTTTATGGCTCTCTTTCGCAGCCTCTTACGGGCATCCGCTGATGAGCGCTACTTCCATCCGAAAATCGAGGCTACAGAACTCGGCAGCGAGGAAGGCGGCCGCAGCACCCTGCTGCGGGCTATTGAACTCACCAACAACTACATCGCTCAGATCCACGGTAGTGCCAACATGTTCGCGACTGTTTTTTTCGGGGTGCTGGATCTCACCACGGGCGGTTTAGATTACATCAACGGCGGCCACGAAGCTCCACTCATCATCGCTGACGGCGCGGCGAAGGAGACGCTTGAACCTTCCGGACCCGCGGTTGGCCTGATGCCCGACATGCGGTTCGAAGTTCGCAGCGCCAAGCTCGATCCGGGGGATACTCTGCTGGGCTTCACCGACGGTGTAACGGAGGCGATGAATCTGAATGCAGAGGAATTCGGGATTGATCGACTCATGGCTGTAGTCGCATCGGCAGATGGCACCGCCGGAGGTCTTCTAGACCGAATCGAGAAGGGTCTGGCGGCACATGTGGGAGCTGCAGAACAGTGGGACGACATCACGATGCTCGCGGTCAAACACCTGGTCTAGAATTCCACCTGATTTTCACGAGTTCTCCGGCGGTATCGCTATTTTGTACAGGTAGCGGCGCCCTCTCAAGAAAATAGCGTCGCCGACGATGGCTGGAGACGCATCGAATCCATCGTCGAGTCGATTGACCGCCAAGACTTCGAGCTCCCCGCCGTGTTGCAGGACCATCACCGTTCCATCCTGATCGGCAATGTAAATGCGGCCTGCAGCAGCAACCGGAGAGGCATAGATATTGTGGAGTGCCTCGAGACGAATGGGTCCATAGATGTTTTCACCGGTTTTCGCATCGAGGTGAGTCAAAATTCCCTTCAGGTGTTTCGTGAAATAGAGGGTGCCTTGGTAGAGCAATGGTGAGGCGACGTAAGGAGCGTCGCGCTCATATTCCCAAGCGATCGCGCTGGTTCCGTCGAGCTCTCCGTCGGCTTGCGCTAAATCGACCGCGATGACACGACTCCCTTGTATCCACTCATCA
>JAZFTL010000184.1:0-2941 GCA_036446675.1 Thermoanaerobaculia bacterium | reverse complement strand
GAAGGTGTTCAAGGTCGATCTCACCAAGCCGGCGATGTTGGATATGGGGTGGACCGCAGGTAGCTTTTCAGTTCTAGTCACCTACGCGGATGGAGCGGGTGAGGGCTTTAACGATCCTACTTTTGGTGCTCAACGCAAAGCCGCCCTTGAGGCGGCCGCGGGGGCTTGGAGTTTGATTCTGGGGAGTACGGCTACAGTGAAAATGGAGGCTGAATTCAGAGCCCTGACTTGCGATGATGACGGGGCGACCCTGGCGTCGGCCGGACCCGACTTCACCTTTATGAATTTCTCCGGCGGGCTTCCCGGAATCTGGTATGCAGGAGCCTTGGCTGAGTCCCTCGCCGGTTCGGATTTGAGTGAGGGTGAGGCTGACCTCTCGATTACTTTCAACAGTCGTATCGACACTGAGTGTCTCAGAAGCGGGAGTGGATTCTACTACGGTCTCGACAACAAAGCCCCATCAGGACTGATCTCCTTTGTGTCGGTAGCGATGCATGAGATCGGACATGGCCTCGGGTTTCTGGGACTTGTCAATGAATCGACCGGCGCTCTGTTTAGAGGATCTCCCGATATCTATACGACCAAGACGTATGACACCAAGAAGGAGAAGCACTGGCACGAGATGGGAAATGAGGGTCGCAGGAGGTCGGCAATTCGCGAGAGGAAAGTGAGCTTCGACGGCTCCAGGACGACGAAGCGGGCCAAGCGATTGCTGAAGGGAAGTGCGGTCGTCGAAGTTATGGCGCCGCGCCGCATTGCCGGGTCATATCTCGTCGGAACGGCCTCGTTTGGGCCGAAACTGACCAAAGCCGGCATTGGCGGTGATATGTCGTTGGTCGACGATGGCAGTTCCCAGCCGACCTTTGGCTGTTTGCCCCTGATCAACGGAAGCGATGTGGCGGGCAAAATCGCGATCATCGATCGGGGCGAGTGCTTTTTTGTCGAGAAAGTGCGCAACGCTGAGGACGCCGGAGCGATTGCGGTCGTGATCGTGCACAATGAAGTGGGATTTCCGCCGCCACTTGGGGGCGCTGATGACTCTCTGACGATTCCGGCAGTTCGAGTCAGCAGAGCGGATGGCCGCAGAATAAAGCGAAAACTCAGACAGTAGTGGAGATCTCTGAGCAGCAGCTGATCTCCCAGGTCTTAAGAACAGCTCCCTCAAAACGAGTCCTAGATTTAGGCTGCGGCAGCGGTGAGCAGGCCCGTTTCATCGCTTCTGAAGGATACGATGTTGTCGCCATCGACGCTTCCGAAGCAGCGCTGGATGAGGCCCGCGCTCAACTGGTACCGGTGAACCTGGAATTCGTTCAGGCAGACCTTGGGGCCGTGGAGCGCATCGGGCGCGGCCATTTCGGGAGCGCGTTCTGTCTCGGTAATACCCTCTCCTATCTGCTGTCGGCTGAGTCGATCTCGAGGCTTTTCATAGGACTCAGACGGCGACTCCTACCCAGCGCACCTTTACTCATCCAAGTCTTCAATTACCAGAGAGTTTTGGCCAAAGGAACCGAGGTCCGATCAAGACTCAAAGGAGACACAGTCCATGTCGAATTAGTAGAGCCGGTAGAGGCGATTGAGTCTGGTCAGGAAGGGATTATGCGTCACACGATCGTCTCATTACGCTATCGGCCCGAGAAGGTACCCTCTGTTGTGCACGTTGACACCAAGGCATTCCATTTGCGCGGCTGGACTCATTCTGAATTGGTGATATCCCTTAAGGTAGCTCGCTTCTCGGTGCATGATTTGTATGGAGATATGACCGGGAGTCCGTTCGACCCGACCTCTTCCGCGGAGCTGGTGATGGTGGTTGCCTAGCCGCACCAATCGAGATCGCAGCTACACTCGCGCGAGTCCATGGGGGAATTGCCTTGGGATTCAGCAGAATCTTACCTAGATCCAAGACTCTTTTCGGTCTATTATTGCGGCTACACAGAAAAAAGGCCGTTCGATGGGGATTGCATGTTGTGTTGTTGCGTAATAGCAGCAAGTCGCAGAATACCCTAACCGGCAGAGCGTCTGAATATGGGGCTCGAGAGATTCTGGGCGATCTTACGGTGAGGTGATTGGTGGCTAAGCGAAAAAGGAAATCTACCCGCGTCAAACGGAGGATTCCGGTGCAAGTCTGGAAGGCGGGCACCGAAGAGTCGCTTTCAGGTACTACCAAGGATGTATCTGCTGACGGAATATTTGTGCAGACGCAGAAGCCGTTCCCCCCAGGAACAGATGTCGTTATTGAGATGGTCTTCTCGGGGAAGACCATCAAACTGGAGGGAGTTGTCACCCAGGCCTCGAGAGTAGCGGCGGCTATGCAAAGTATTCAGACCTCCGGTATGGGGATCAAGGCGACAATGCCGGGCAAGTTTGTCAAGGATGTGGTCGGAGATCGTCGCGCCAGTCACCGAGTCCCAATGAAGATCGATGTGGTCGGCTTCTTTGGGAGCGAGAAACACGCATTTGAGCTTCGAGATCTCAGCGAAACCGGGGCTCTGCTAATGAGTAAACGGCCGCTGCCTGAAATAGCATTTACGCGAATGAATTTCAAACTGTCAAGAAGGGCTCGCGTGCTTGATTTGGATGCAATACCGGTAAGAATCGAGCCGGTCGGCGACCATTCATCGGTCGCTGTGAAGTTCTTAGATCCGCCGGAAGATGTAGCGGAACAGCTCAAAGCATTCATCGAGGAGCGCCGGACCGGTACCCCAACCAAGCCCAAGAAGCGCCGCTCTCTCCGCTAGTGCAAGGCATCGACCGATCGTGCCGTGCCTGCGCTACACTCAATAGTTGAGCGAGCGGTCTTGGAGGTGCTCGGATATACTTCCAGTCTCTGAAGCAGCGCACGTTTGAGTTTGAGCTGCGCTGCGACCGCGAGTAGAATCACGGAGGGGCATCTGGGACCCTGGGATAGTTCTTTGAGATGCACTGTTGGGTGACAAGGCGATGA
>JAZFTL010000183.1:0-8261 GCA_036446675.1 Thermoanaerobaculia bacterium | reverse complement strand
GGCACGTCTGCTGCGTTACTCGTCGTCGGCGATGCCACCGCATCGACTCCTCCTTGTGTCTTGCATACATACCCCAAGACCTTATCGCGCGACCACTTGGACTTCCACCACGGGCTGCTAGGGCAGGTCGACTGTTCCTCGTGGGGTCCAAGGGCCACAGCGGAGTAGCCTAAAGACGGCTTTGGAGGTTCCTACAAGAGCGCCGCGCTCGATGATACTTGTCCTGGCGTAGTGGCTACAGGTGGGCTGAAACCTGCAACGCACGCCAAGCCGTTGCAGTCTCCCCGAAATGTTGCCTTGATAGAGGTCGATCGCCGTGACTAGAATCTTGGTTGTCCACTGCTTCTGGGGCGAACGACTCAGGTCTTGGACCAGTACGAACAGCAACAACCCGAGAAGCGGAGTCACGACAAAGAGAATCAGACCTCGAAGACGGACCCGGCGCTTGCTTTTCGTACGTCGCAAGCTCTCCTCGGCTACGGTTGGTTTTCCCGATACCTTAGAACTTATCTGCGAATTCGCTGATTTTCGGAATCAAAAATCGGTTGCCCTGAATGCCCTTGACGATGCAAACAACATGCAGAATCAAGATCCCGAAACTTACCACCAGGAAGAGCGGCAAAATGATAAAACAACCTAGAAATGGAATCTGGAGGAAGACCGACAGCACAACCATCAGAATGATCTCGGCTCCGAGCAGAACCAGACCGTGTTTGGCGTGCCAGCGAATGTCTTGATCTTCAGTTTCGACGAGAAACGGCACCAGTGCCAGCAGCCACAGGTACGACAGCACAATCATGATTCCTCTATTGTCGCTGTTCATATTTGGTTTCGGAGTCTCTGGAGTGGGCGCCTCATTGGGAGTTTCTGGAGGGCTCGAACTGTCAGGTGCATCCGGCGGAGGCGGGGGCGGTGCGGCGGTGGGCTCGTCCATGATTTCGTTCCTTTCTTTGTCGTGCGTCCCAGGTTGGAGCTGCTTGTCTTAGGAACCTAGAGTGTACTCGACACCCCCGTTCCAGGCAACCGAGCCCAAGATTGACCCTTATCACCTCTCCGCACTGGAAAAATCTGACGGGAGCGGAGGGCCTCTTTGACTGCTTCGACGCGGTCGTGGGCGACTTGTACGGAAAAGTACGTGGTCGCGCCGGCGTCGTTACTCCTTTCAACGGGCGGCAAGCCGACACGGACGCCAGAAAGCGTGACTTCTTGTCGCGAAATTCGCAGGCACCGGAACAGGTTGGGATAGAAAACCGGTCGATCGTCACGCCAAGACCCGTTGATAGATCTCGCGGTATTGCGCCACAATCCGATCTTGATTGAACTGCTCGAGGGCCCAGCGCCGTCCTTCCTTGCCAAATCGATGGAGCAATTCATTGTTGTTGAGAAGTTGGATTGCCGACTTGGCCATCTCTTCGACCGCGCCTACCGGATGAAGATAGCCCATAACGCCGTGTCGAACCACCTCGGGAATTCCGCCGACGGCGGTCGCGATGACCGGCACTTCGCAGGAGAGAGCTTCAAGAGCTGCAAGCCCGAACGATTCAGTTTCGGAGGGGAGTAAGAGTAGATCGGCGCCGGCCAGAACTTCTTCAACGGCCGGCATGCTGCCAACGAAGGTTAGGGCACCGCAGATGCCGGTGTCTCGGCAGTACTGCTCGGCTTTGGCACGGTCGGGACCGTCACCGACCAAGACAAGGTGGCTCTGTGGGATCTCCTGGTAGATCTTGTGAAAGATCGCGACTACATCCATGACCCGTTTGACCGGACGAAAATTCGAGATGTGCACAATCACTTTTTCGCCTTCACGTACCCAGCGATGCCCTCCGGGTCGATTCTTCACCCGCTCATATCGTTGCGGTTCGATGAAGTTCGGAATCACATCGATCGAGTTCTCGATCCCCAGTTTCTCTCGTGTGGACTCCTTCAAGGCCTGCGATACGGCGGTGACGGCGTCGCTGCGAGCGATACCGAACCGCGTCGTTTCGAGATAACTGGGGTCATTTCCGACCAGCGTGATGTCGGTGCCATGGAGAGTGGTGACCACTTTGAGCGGTTGTGGTGCAAGTATCTCTCGGGCCAAGACCGCCGAGACGGCGTTTGGTACAGCGTAGTGGACATGGATGAGATCTAAGTCTTGATGGCGCGCCAGTTCGACGATTTTAGTGGCGAGGGCCAGGGAGTACGGAGGATATTCAAACAGCGGATAGTGCGGAACGATGACCTCATGATACGAGAGTCGAGGGTTGGTGATCTCGAGACGCGTCGGTCGGGCATAGCTGATGACGTGCACCTCATCGCCTCCGGCGGCGAGCGCCATGGCCAACTCTGTGGCCACAACCCCTGAGCCACCCCAGGTTGGATAACAACTGATTCCGATTTTCATCGCAACTCCGTCGCGACCCTTGGAAGCAAGCTCCAGGGATCGGCCACAGCCAAGGGCAGGCGCGAAGCGAAGGGTTCGCCAAAAGTGGCACCGATCAGCAGGCCGTAGTGTCGGGCGCGACCTTCGACGGCGGCGCGGTAATCTTCCGAAGCGACTTTGGTCATCGGTTCGTTCCGCATTTCATTTGCCTTAGGCAGCAGATCCGGCTGATAGAGCTGACTTCGGTAGGCTGCAAGGGCTTCGAGTTTGGCCTCCCACGTCGAGGTCACATCTACGATAAAGCTGGGCTCGAACGCGTCGTACTGCATATACGAGAAGTTTGCCGCCGGACGATGCGGCTCACCGGGGCCGCGTTTCGCCAATCCTGCGTAATAACAGGCGTCTGAGACGAGCCGGGCAGCCCTACCGTGGTCGGGGTGGCGATCACTTCCGGGCGGTCCAAGAATGAGTTCGGGCCGCAGTCTCCGGATGACTTGAATGAGCGCGTTCTCTTCCTCCAGTGCAGTCCGTAAGGCGCCGTCGCCGCAGTCCAGATACTCGACCGTTGTCACGCCAAGGGCCACGGCGGCGGCATCGGCCTCAGCTGCCCTCATTTCAACGTTGCCTCGAGTGCTGGCTTCGCCGCGGGTTAGGTGGAGTATGCCCACTCTACGGCCGGCCTGGACCAAAAGCGCCAGAGTGCCACCACACGACAGTTCGATATCGTCGGGATGCGCCCCGATCGCCAAGACATCCAGTGTCCCGGGAGGCTCGTTTGTGACCCGGGACCCCGGAGTCACTCGAGGGTGATTGCTAGGCTGGGGGCTCATTCGGTGCTTCATTCCGCACTCGGGTTTTGTCGCTCGCTGGCTAAGGTCGACGGCAGCATTCAGGTATTCTACGGTTGAATCAGGTGGAGGGTTGTCGGGTCGAGGGTGAGCTGTTCAAAGAGCGCCTCGACAAAGCGTTCGCCATGACGTCCCGTGAAGTAGGCGCTCGAAATAATGCGCTCTTGCATTGTTCCGAGGGGCACGGTCGCACTGCGCAGGTCGCTCAGGCGGCGTGCAGCAACCTCATCGCGACGGGCGATCGCCGCTCTGAGCCGAGTAGAGAAACTGTCGAGAGACTTCGCAATCTGCTTCGAGGTCTTGTTCCAAGGACCTTCCAAAGACGGATCGATTTGGACTGCATTCTCCATGAGTTCCGCGAGTCGAATATCCAGAGTCCGGCGCAGTGGCCCCATCAGATCGATGTCGAGTCCTTGGGCGAGATGGTGCTGGGCCTCGAAGTCGGGAGAGAGTAGCTGCGCTAAAGAGAGTTCAGCGGCTTCGAGTTTTTTTTGGTGGTGAGACTCCAAGACCATCATTTGAGGTCGCAAGGTGACCCATGGCGCCTCGATTCCCAGGATCTCGTAGATGGGAGCAACTTGGGGGAGATACGAGATTTCGCCGGGCCCCATGATCTGCACGGCTGTTCCCAGCACCGCATCTTGGATCGCCGGTCGCGCCAGGACCCCGGGGCTTACCACAATCGGGTTCTCTTCGATCACTGCTAAGAGGTTAGAGATCGCGATCACCCCTCCAGAGCCTCCTCGCAGGATGTAGCTGGAATTTTCTGGGCCGTCGGAGTTACTCGAGTCAGTTGACCCAATCGATCCAGCAACCCACTCAATGCGCCGACGTTCGTTGTCTTTGAGCATGAAGAGTGGGCTGGCACCGCGCTGGGGGCGTACCTGCAGCTCAAAGCCCCGCGCGCTGATTCTTTTGTCTTGGGACAGCAGCGCCTTCTCAACCTCGTCCCTTCGATCAACCAGTCGTTTGAGCCACGGGCGTTGTGCTGCTTTCATTGCTGGATGCACTGAATCAACCATGAGGGGACAGCGCTCGCCAAGTAATCGAACCATCAATCGACAGAATGCTTCGCCGAACCGGGCCTCCGGGGTGTACCACTGTTCGAGTTCATTGACCCACGACTCGAAGCGTTCGCCGGGCACCCGCTCTTTCAGTTGGTGTAGCAGGGTTTCAATGGGGCTCCCCAGAGAGCGCATGCCTACCGGCATCAGTGGAGCGGGATCATCGCCCAGATCGAGCTTGATGGGACCATCAGAGGTGGGAAACGTGGCTTGGGCGATCTCGCGAAAGTCGTGATCGTCATTGGCGACCCAGAACAGGGGCACGGCGACCTCTCCTGACTTCTCGATTTCGTCGGCCCACAGGCGGGTGGCCACGGCCTTGGAGAGAGTGTAGAGGGGTCCTCCAAGAAGTCCGGGTTGCTGGCCGGCCACGACAACACGGGTTTCCGGATTCGCGAACTTCTCTGCAAGGTGATCAGCCTTGGGGTGACCATACGACAAATTGGTACTCGCCAGGGCTTGAGCCAGGTCGCGGCGATCAGCCTTAGGGTCTAGGTTGGCAGGTCGATCGGATCGACTGGGGTACTGGCCAGGGCCGAGAAACCGCAACGGTCGCAGGAGATCCAAGTCCTTGCCGTGGAGGAATGTTGTCGGCAGATGCGGTAGCAGGCCGAGCGCCTGAAGTTCGACTCTAGATTGCATGGCCTTCAGGACGGCTTACAGCCGACGAGGATAAGGCGTTCGCTGTCTTTTTGAAAAGGGTCTGCATCGAAGTTTCCGAAGCGATGAGTGAGCGTGAGGCCCGCCCACTTCAGTCCGTTCGCCACCTCGTCTGGTTGGTATCCGCGTACGCTCTCCAAATAGCATCGAGGCTGCCGATCTTCTTCCTGAACTCGAATGCGCTTATTAATGCGCTGAGTCTGTGAATCGTACCAACGCTCGATACTGATCTTCCGGCCTCGAATCTCAGATTCCTCTGAGGGCTCGAGGTTGGCGATTACTTGATCGAAATTGAACAGGTCGATGAGGAAGTGGCCTCCTGGTTCAAGGATGCGCACGATCTCTTCAAGCACTCTGAAGTTCTCTCGTTCACTCTCGAAATAGCCGAAGGAGGTAAAGAAATTCAATACCCAATCGAAGCTCTCATTGGCGAAAGGTAGGCAGCGCATGTCTCCGGCGACTCGGGGCAGGCTTGGATTCTGGGCAAGAAGCGTCGGTGAAAGATCGACGCCGAGGGCTCGGAGACCTCTCTTGCGAAGTGCGGCGGTATGTCGACCGGCGCCGCAAGCCAGATCGAGAATAGAGCCTGGAGTGGAGTTCCCAAACAGTCGCTCGACGAAGTCGATGTGTTTCTCAGCTTCTCCGGCGTCGCGGTGCGAGTAGAGATCTAGATAGTCCTCCCCAAACCACTCTTTGTACCACGCCATCGACGCATCATATCGGCTCGGGCACGAGCGTGCATAATTCAGGGCTCCGACGCCGGTTGGAGGGGATCGCCTGCCATCTCGGGTTATGCTTGTGAGAAGCGAGGAGGAGAAACTTGAGTACGGCCCGCGACTTGAACGAGTGGATTGAAGTGCCCGCCGGAACATACTTCATGGGAGGGGGACCCAGAGCGGAGGAGAATCCGCGTCACGAAGTCTCCGTGAGAGCCTTCCGCCTGGCGCGCACTCCGGTGACCCGTTTGCGGTATCAGCAGTTTCTCAACGCCTCAGGCCACGAAGCGCCGGAATTCTGGCATCGAGAGGAATTCGGGAAGCCGGACATGCCCGCCGTGGATGTTTCTTGGAACGATGCGACTGCCTACTGCGCCTGGCATGCCGAGGTCGAGAGAGTGGCGGTGCGGTTGCCGACCGAAGCCGAGTGGGAATACGCCGCCAAGGCCGGGAGCGACGCCCTCTATCCTTGGGGGAACGATCCTCCCGAGTCATTACCCGACTACACAGAGCGCTGGTTGGATGGGCCCGAGGTGGTTGACGCCTATCCATCGCTTCATCCTTGGAATTTCTTGGGGCTGGGAGAGAACGTCCACGAATGGTGCGCCGACTGGTATGACGCCGGTTACTATGAAGAATCTCCTGCGGATAATCCACTGGGCCCCGAGTCCGGCAAGAGACGCTCATCTCGCGGTGGCGCTTGGCGGCATCAGGTCAAGGTGAGCCGATGCTCGGCCAGATCGTCTATTCCACCCGACAGACGATACAGTGACTACGGCTTTCGCCTGTCGGCAGATTCCGGGTCCTAGTCTTTCGTCTGCCTAACAGCCAAGTTCGATAGAATTCCAGGGTGATGTTGAAACTCGGAGCAATTGAGGTCGATCCACCGCTCATTCTGGCGCCAATGGCCGGGGTGACGGATCGAGACTTTCGGTTGATCGTCCGACGCATTGGCGGTGTCGGGGTGGTGGCGATGGAATTCATCTCTTCAAAGGCGCTTGTTGGAGGTCATCACAGGGCGCGCGACCTTATGTTCTTCAGTGAGGAAGAGAGGCCGTTGGCGATTCAGATATACGGCTCGGATGTTGCGACCATGGCTGAAGCGGCACGCATCGTCGAGGATTTGGGCGCTGACATCTGCGATATTAATATGGGCTGCCCGGCCAACAAGGTGCTGAAAGGTTGTGCCGGCGCTGCCCTCATGGGTGATATCGAGTTGGCGGCAGATATCGTCGCCACGGTTCGGCAGGCGATCTCCATACCGCTCACTGTGAAGTTTCGTCTTGGGCTGGACGAATCTCGGCGGAACTACTTAGAGCTTGGTCGGATTTGCCAGGACAACGGGGTGGCAGCGGTAGCGATGCACGCTCGTACGGCGAAGCAAATGTTTCGAGGTCAGGCGAAGTGGGAGGAGATTGCGCGACTCAAGGCTGAACTTTCCATTCCAGTGATTGGCAACGGCGACGTGGCAGAGCCCGGAGACGCCCTGCGAATGATGCAGGAGACCGGGTGCGACGGTGTGATGATCGGCCGAGGCGCTACCAAAAACCCGTGGATCTTTCGTCAGATAGCAGCCCGACTGAGCGGTGATCGGAGTGCCGAGCCCACCCTGAAAGATCGGCGAGAGCTTATCCTCGGACACTTCAAAATGGTGGCGGAGCGCGAGCCATCGAACTATGCGCTGCATAAGTTGAAGAAATTTACCGGCTGGTACACTCACGGACTTCCCCATGGCCGGAAGCTGCGTCAGCAGATCAGCCAATTGCACACGGTTGAGCGCTTCCTCGAGGCGGTCGAAGAATTCTTCGATCAAATAGAATTTGACGAAGCGGCGTGAGATGGTGCCGGTAGGTCGCGAAGCGCCAGGAGAGGCGGGCCGAACCGCTGCACAGAGACGTGGATAGAGTGCACACCGATCACCATATGGAGCTCGAGGTAGAGATCGATGTGGTGCGGGGGGCGATCCAAGAGGTGGCCGAGCAGTGGGGTGCTGACTGGCAATCGGAGTTCGACGGCGGCACAGTGACTCTTGCCGTGACCTCGGGTCTGCGGCGCGGAGTGGTTCGGGGTCGGATCACCCTGACGGATAACTCGACCCATCGAACCGGCCTCAGTTTCCGAGTTGAGCAGGAGAGAATGGATCTGAACAGACCGGCCGCGGGAACGCTGCTGCTGGGAGCGGTGGGTTGTGGGGGCGTTGTATTGTGGCCTTTCTTCCCGCGGCTCATGCCTCTGGCGCCGATCGGCTTTCTGATCGCAGTAGCGACTTGGTTGATGGTCGTTTCGCGTCTTCGCAACAGCGGCGTTGAAGAATTTCTGGGTCTCGTAAAGTCCCGGTCCGAGGAGTCGGTCGACCAGGGAATCATTCAACAAGACGACCTGTTATGATAGGCGTCTGTGGTTCTTTGCAAATTTGGGGGCGCAATGGCTTCGACGGGGAACATGTCGGCCTTTTAGTTGCGTGCCGAGGTACCGCTCGTTAAAACGGTATTTCACAATTGCCAACGATAACTTGGCTTTGGCTGCGTAGAGTAGTCACGTTTCTGTAGGAGCGCGATTCGCCGCGCTTGCATGAAACGACGCTAATGCGGATCTAAGGACTCGGGTGGCC
>JAZFTL010000182.1:0-2760 GCA_036446675.1 Thermoanaerobaculia bacterium | reverse complement strand
TTGTCGGCCATTCGGTTGCGAGCTGGGTCACCGGCCGCAGGTTGGCCCACAGCCTAGAGCGTATCAATGCGGCTTGGGGACCCCTCACTGCAGCATCACTCGCACCTGCACCGGTGCCGGACCGAGAGAATCGGGCAAAACCGCTCTTAGCCGCGATCGCCCTGCTCAGTCTCGATCAAGAGCAAGGTTCTCAGCTGAACAATCTCCGAAAAAAGTCCTTGGACCAACTCTCGGGAGAAGATCTGATTCAACTTAAAGAACTGCTTTCAACGAATAGGCAGTCTATGGAATTACTGAAGGAGGCCGCCGACCGACCCAGATCGAATTGGGAGGTCCCATACGAACAGACCGATAACATCAACCCTTTATCGTTCATTGGCTTGTTAAAACTTCTCAATCTGAATCATGCTCGCCTGCTGGTCGCACTAAAAGCTGGTGACGAGATGGGCGCAGCCGCCGCAATTCGGCAAGGGTTCGCAATAACCGAGTCTCTCGCCCAGGAGCCTTTCCTAACTACCCAAATGATCCGAATGGCGGGCAATCGTCAAAACTCTCGCTTGGTGCAACGCTATCTTTCGTTCGTGCTTCTAAATACAGCCCAGCTGGATTTTCTCGACGAGGCATTCCTGAGATCGGTCCGGCCCATCCCAATGCAACAGGGCCTAAAGGCTGAACTCGCACTGTTTTCCAAATGGTATCGGGAGATCGGTGACCTGCCATCTCAATTGCAAAGTTTTCCCTCAGCAATAATGGCAAAGGCGATGCTTATTTTGGCGCGACCGCTCCTACGCACCGACTTTTGCAGGTATCTTGAAACAATGAGTCAAATGATCGAGGCTGCTGAACAGCCCCCTCACCTACAACCGGACTTCGCGATTTCTCCGATACCGCGCGGTCAGCAGCCAAAGTTCGGTCACTTTTTCAGTGCGCAACTGATCCCCAACTTCTTGGATGCCTTCTCAAAAGGCAATCAAGAGCAGGGGCGCGTCGCTCTGGCTCGAACCGCCATCGCTATCCGTCGCTTTCAGCTCGCCACGGGAAGAATACCGTCTCACCTCGAGGAGTTGGTCCCCGACTATCTCGATGAACCCCCAATCGATCCCTTCAGTGGCGACTTGATCGATTACGATGTCTCCGCTGACAGCTTTACCCTGCGCAGCGCCGGAGCTGAGGGCCCCCCGCCACCCTATGACCCGCTCCTGGAATGGACGCTACCAGTCAACGCCTATTTGACATCTGATGCGTGATGCGTGATGGAGCTTGCCCGCAAATTCGAGGCGGCTCCACCGTTGCCTGCCTTTGTCATGGAGAACGAAAGCGGCGCAGGTGGCACTCGACCCCTTGTCATCTCGACCAGAGGCGGCGCAGCCGCCGGAGCGGAGAGATCTGGGCGGGAGATCTCCACCAAAGCTCGCCATGGTTGGTGCGCCACCCAACCCCCCAGATTCCTCCCTCCCGGTCGGAATGACAACGAGTGGAAAGCTACGGCACCTTCGGGATGACAATTGCCGGTGCTCAGATATTAAAGCGAAAGTTCATGACGTCGCCGTCTTGGACGACGTACTCTTTGCCTTCGAGGCGGAGCAAGGCCTTCTCCCGGCATGCCGCGGTTGAACCGAGACGCACGAGGTCTTCCCAGCCCACGGTTTCGGCTCGGATAAAGCCCCGCTCGATATCTGTATGGACGGCACCGGCGGCCTTTCGCGCCGGGGTGCCGCGTCGAATGGTCCAAGCTTTGACCTCATCCTCTCCAACCGTGAAGAATGAAATCAGCCCCAGGAGGTCGTAGCTGGCGCGCACGACCCGATCGACGCTGGGTTCGGTGAGTCCTAAATCGGTCAGGAACTCAGACTGTTCTTCTGCCGGAAGCTTCGCAATTTCCGCTTCAATCGGAGCGCTTACCACGACCTGACGTCGCTTCGGTTGGTCTTCGCACTGCGGCACAGTCGCCTGGTCGGCCCCGCCACTCCCGACATCCTCCTCCCCAACATTGAATACCACCAGCAGCGGCTTTGCCGAGAGCAGCTGAAAGCCACGGAGGCGACGCTCGTCTTCGGCTTCTAAGGAGAGAGTCCGCAATGAGGTTTCACTCTCCAGAGTCGGTAGGACAGTTTCTGCGAGGAGACTCTGTTCGCGAATCTCTTCCGGCTGCAAGCCACGCTTCTTCGACTGCTCCAGTTTCTGCAGCCGGCGCTCCACGATCTCGAGGTCGGAAAGAATCAACTCCAGGTCGATCGACTCTACATCGCGCCGAGGATCTATGCCGCCTTCCGAGTGCAACAGCTCGGAATCTTCAAAGGCTCGCACCACGTGGACGAGAGCGTCAACCGTTTTCAAACTGGTGAGATCCAGATTCTCGCGGCTCTCATCGCGCTGTATTCCAGGAATATCGACATAATCAACCGTCGCCGGAGAGTACTTCTTCGGATGGTAAAGGTCGCGTAGCGCCGCCAGTCGGGTGTCAGGCACTTTGGCAACAGCGATATGGGCCGCCGTCGAGTGGCCGAATTTCCCCGTCTCCGCTGAAGACGAGGTGAGTAGATTGAAGAGCGTCGTCTTGCCGACTTTGGACAGCCCTAATATTCCGAGTTGCATTGCTGGATTCTCATTTGATTGTTATGTCTTGGGGGGAGCCGTGCTCAGCGACGCAGACCTTATCAGTGAACCGCCCACGATGACTCGGCTGAACCGGATGGGCGACAGATCGGAGTAGAATCACCCGGCTCACTCCGTGACAATCGCGCCGGACGAACGGAGCTG
>JAZFTL010000181.1:0-4380 GCA_036446675.1 Thermoanaerobaculia bacterium | reverse complement strand
ATTGGTGGCCTCGCGAATAAAAATCGTTAGTCCGAGACGTAGCTTCTCTGCTGCCTCCTCTACCGAAGTGCACTCATGATCTGAACTGATTCCGGCGGCGATATAGGCACCAAGATCTTTGCCACTAAGACCTGGGCAGTGCCCATCAATCACCAGACTGGAATATGCTTCAATTTTCTTGAGTACTTCCGAGTCGCGGTGAATGACTCCAGGAAAATTCATCACCTCCGCCAAGCCGAGGACCCAAGGATCCGACTGCAGTGGAGCCAAGTCGTAGCTGTGCAGCACCGCGCCACTAGTTTCCATGCTGGTTGCCGGAACACAGGATGACGCCATTACATACATGCTCAACGGTGCGCCCTTGGCGCTGTCGAACATAAACCGAATGCCGTCCAGACCCAAGACGTTGGCGATTTCGTGGGGATCGGTGATTACGGTAGTAGTCCCCCTCGGCACGACCGCTCGAGCGAACTCTATAGGAGGGACCATAGAACTCTCGATGTGAACATGGGCGTCGATGAACCCCGGTGCCAGGTAGGCGCCGTCTAGGTCGATAATCTCTTCTGCATCGTAATCACCAATTCCGACGATTCGGGATTGGGTAATGGCCACGTTTGTTCGATAGATTTCACCGCTCAGCACATTGATCAGTCGAGCGTTCCTAAGCAGTAGGCGTGCTACCTTGTCACCACGGGCATACTGGATGATTTCTTTGAGCTCCACTCCTACTCCTGTCCTATTCCTAGTGCCTGCTGTACGGGACCTATCGTCCGGAGCACTAGTGTATTCCAATCTCCGGTAATTAAGTGAAACCACTCGGCTGGTTAGATCGTCTAACACTATAGAAAGATTACCAACCGGAAGGAGTCAGGTGCAGCCGAAATTTCCCACAATCTCCGTCAACTGCTCCAGCTCAAACCCCCTCGTTCTCGTCGCAGTAGTGCGGGAGGCCTTACGTTTGGCACGTGTGGAGAGGCAAGAGATTCGAAGCTTCTCCCAAGAGGCCTTGGCTCTGAATCAACTCAGTGTCGCCCGGGAAGTTTGTTCGAAATGGGTGTTGCTCACACCTAATCGGCTCTAGTCAGGTTCCAACGATCTCATCGCTAGGTTATACTTTTGTTGCTGCACTCGGACTAGAAGTGGTCAACGTGGCTTAGTTAATTTTCGTTGGCTCTGAGTGCCTCATAATGGCTTTGAGTGACTCTTTGCCATTAGATTGACGGGCAAGTTCAATTTGAACCCAATGATCTAAAAATCAATCTCAAAGTCCTTTGAATCTTCGACACCGAGTCAAGATACCGAGAGGGATAAGGTTCCCTCCGAGACCTCGTTTGACATAACTCTTCAATACGACAGCGTCCGAGAGTTCATCAGAAAAGCGTCACCCTTGGTTTCTTCTGATGGGATGTTCTTGCCGACCGACAGCCCTGCTGCGGTAGGCTCGGTAGTAAGTTTTCAGATGTTGGTCGGCGACGATTTCAACCTGGGCAAGGGGACCGGAGTTGTCGCATGGCGTGGACGCTACCAGGGGATAGATGAAGAAACGTCCGGAATAGCAATCAGCTTCAAGGACATTGACTCTTCGACCCGAGGGCTGGTGCAGCGCGTCGTGGATCGGTGGTCAAAGACCGACGGCGCGCCTTTTAGGTTGGATCATCAAGGTGCCGGCTCCCAGGGAGCTGCTCCAGACGACTCGCAGGTCCCCGAGTCACTTGCGGCGATAGACCAAGCTGCAGATCCCTTGGACCATGCTCAGGGTGCTGCCTCCGAAATCGTTCCAGAGAGTTCAGAACCAACCCCTGGCCTCGAAGCCCTATTGGGCGGCAAAGATTCCAAATTGCGTCATCTGGTTGAGCAGTCAGTACAAGGTGCAAATGATATTGCTTCAGTAGACGATGACCCTGACGGAGATGAAGCAGCTGCGAAAGCGCCGCCGTCACCTCAGCCCACGGTTGAGGCGATTGAAGCAGTAGACATGCCGGACCGAGACGAGATCTTCGAATACGATAAAACGGTTTTCGATGAGGAAATCGACTCGAAGGGACAGACTTCTGGAAATAGGCGGAAGTATTTTATCGCGTTGGTGGTCGTACTTTTGCTGCTCTTCGCCGCTGGGCTGTTTTTCAAGAGCGAAGTGATGCAGTTTATCGAGTCGCTTGAATCCCGGCAAAATAGCTCACCTCCCGGGCCGGCCCTCACGCATCCTGAGGAGATCCTGAGCGAAGCCGGCAAGGAGACCGGCCTAGGGTCTGAGATTCAATCGGAATCTGAGACGACAAGCTTAGAAGTGAGTCCGATTGCGACTTCACTAAACAGCCTAGGCTTGGATACGGCGGTCAACGCAGAATCCAGCGACCGTCAAACGGGTGCTCTTCCGGATCCGGAATCGAATTCCCCACTTCGTGACAAGGACTCTGGGCAGACGGCAAGCGAAAATTTGGAGGTGCTTACAGGGGTACGCAAGATTTCGTTTGAGATCCTCCAGGGCCAGACGGTCATATCTATTCATGGATATGGCACCTGGCGTAGTGAAACCTATAAGGTCTACCGAGTCGGAGATCGGTCACGACCAAGGCAACTGGTGAAAATTTATGGAATCAGGAATCCGTTCTCGCCAAATCGGATGAACATTGGGTCCGAGCAGGTACATCGGGTGAGAATCGGCCACCATCCGGAGTTCGATCCCCCTGAGCTCCATGTCGTGGCGGATCTGGCTAATATCGGTGTCGAACTGGTAGATGTCAGCGCCACTGGCTCCAAGCTGGAACTGAGGCTAGTCGACAGGCAGAGTGTTTCTAGCTCGATTTCATCTGCGGTCGAATTGCGACCTTGAGAGCCTTTTTCTGCATCATGGCGTGCAGCGCTCCCGCAGTATTGTCGAGGGGCATTTCGGCTGAAATCAGCAACTCGGTAGGTAGACTTCCACTCGCAATAAGCTCCAGCGCGCGCTCTACGACCGATGGACGATGGTGGTATGAACCGACGATTGTCAGTTCGTTGTAGTGGACGTTCTCAGTGTTCAAAGCGAGTTCAGTACCTGGCGCACAGCCTCCAAACAGATTGACACAGCCTCCCGGCCGGACAACCTCGAGAGCAAGCTCCCAGGCGGCGAGGTTGCCGCTCGTGTCAATCGCCAGGTCGAATCCTCGGGGATCCGCCGCCGCCCGGCGCACTTTTTCGGGGCGCTCTTCGGAGCGCTGCACATGCAGTGTCGCTGCAGCGCCCATTTGAAGTCCCAAGATCAGGCGTTCGGGATTTGGGTCAGCCAGCACGACACGATGATTTTTGGTCGTGAGCGCTGCTACAAAGAGTTGTCCAATCGGGCCGGCGCCGAGCACTAGAATATCGCTTTGACCCGTGAGTCGGCTCCGCTCGATACCGTGGAGAACACAGGCGAGTGGTTCAGTGAGTGCCGCTTGCAGCGCGGGCAGGCGGGAAGGAATTGCATGGGTTGATCGTTCCTGGAAACGCTGTGGAACCAGCAGAAACTCAGCAAATGCGCCATTGAGGTACTGCAGATCCCGACAGAGATTCTCCCGGTCTGCCATGCAGTAATCGCACGTCCCGCAGGGCGCTGAATTCAAGACGACCACCCTTTCACCGATGGAACGTCTCTCAACGCCGGTGCCAACGGAGACGACCGTGCCCGCTACTTCATGACCAAACGGCGAGGGTACTTGCAGCATGCGGGGGTGCCCACCGCGCAGAAAAACTTTGACGTCGGTACCGCAGGTAGTTGCGACGTCAACTCGCAGCAAGACTTCCCCTGGTCCGGGCTGTGGTAGCGGCAAGGACCGTATTTCGGTCGTTTCCGGTCCGAGTAGGAAGACGGATCTGAAATTTGAAGGTAAGTCAGGCATTCGAATGATCGGAACGATCCGGATAGAGAAGAATTTTTTGAGCCAGATGGCGGCGCGAGAGTTCGACCGCGCTGTCGAATTCCGAGAATGGGAGGCGGTGGCTCACCAGGGGGCTTGGATCGAAGGCTTTCGACTGGAGAAGCTCGAAAATTCTATCCTGCTCTGTCAGGCCTCCTGAATAGGTTGCGATAATTCGCCGCTCATGTTTGAAAACCGAATTGATGTCGAAACTGGCGAGTTCTCCCGGCTTGGAGTGGGCAAAAAGAATTACCGTGCCCCCTTCCCTGGTGGCGCGAAGTCCCTGCGATAGGGTTAGAGTCCCTCCTACGGTATCAAAAACGGTGTCAACGCCGGCGCCAGACGACATATCCAGTACCGAGTCGAGCCAACGAGTCGAGCTCGGATCGAAGGCTCCGTCTGCACCGAGAGATCGCGCCAGGTCGCGCCTTCCAGAAATGGGGTCACTCACGAAGTCGCAAGTAGCGGGATTGAGAGCTTTTAGAACGAGTAGATGGAGCAG
>JAZFTL010000180.1:0-3450 GCA_036446675.1 Thermoanaerobaculia bacterium | reverse complement strand
GAGGGATCTGGGTGGGGGAACTCATAACTAAGAACGCGACGGTTAGTATGCCACCCATCCCCCAGATTCCTCGCTCTCGCTCGGAATGACAAGGGCGGACTGCTCTTGGAACTCGAAAACTTGACTCAAACGTTAAGATGTCAAGCGATAGGAGATACCTAGCCTCCGTGCATGATGCTGAGAAACGCGAGGCCGGTTTGTTCGGAAGGGGTCCTGAAGCCGTGCGTAGTAACCCGATAGTGTCTGACCAAGGTAAGAAAGTGTTCCTCCGGTGCTTGGTTGTGGCTGGGGTTTTGATGATCGCGGAGCGGGTGGTTCGACCGGCTGTCATCGGATGGTTGTCTCCGGTTCATGGGGCTCAGTGGATTTGGGCTCCCGGCTTGGAGCGACACACTAATGCGCAAGCATTCTACGCGATCCGCGATTTTGACTTGACCGCAGCTCCGAAGGAGGCGGAGATTTCGATTCAAGCAGATGCCGAGTACATCCTCCTCGTCAACGGAGAGAGGGTCGGGTCGAATCGCTATATCGCCGGCGCGCCGCTCGACCGCTATGAGATCTCCGCCTACCTACGAGTAGGTCGAAATCGGTTGGCGGTCGAGTTGCGAACCCCACGAGGAATCGGAGGCCTGCTTTGCGACTTGGAGATCGATGGTGATCGGGCACAGAGGATTGTCAGCGACGATCGCTGGATGATTCAGCGCCGGTATCAACCGCGACTGCGGCGCGGTGAACCGTTGCTGCCGACAGCCCATAGAGCCAAGGCGTGGGCCAGACCACCGACTGGGCGATGGGGATGGCCAAAAATTGATGCGCTACGTCCCGACTTGAAGACGGTTTCCTTGGGTAAGAGGCCTCTTCCGGCTCGTCGTTCAAGTACCAGGGAAGAAAGTACAGAGTGGACTAGGCGGCGAAGACCGAGAAAGAACTCATCGGCCATAGGAGCCTGGGTAACATTCGACTGGAACAGGCCGATCCAAGGCTTCATCAAGTTGACTCTGGCGGAACGCGATTTCGCAGGGGCACTCTTGTTCGTGGGACTCAGGCCTCCTGATCCTTTTTTGGATGAGCCGGCGAATTTCGTGATCTCGGTTCCAGGCCGTGGAACGTGGATTGATAGCGAGCCTCGGCGCTTTCGCTATGTCACGGTGGTCGGGGTTGAGGATCTTACCGGCGCCGAAGTGCTCAGGATCGACGCGGATCATCTGCCTGATTTTCAAGCGCGGGAAGACCCCGTCGAAGGAGTCTTCGGGCTGCGTGATCCGCAGTTACGAACGCCGATGGAGAACGAAATCTGGCGCCGAGTCCATCGCCTCGCGGGCGAGAGAAGGCGGGAAGAAGTCTAAGCAGCGTCTGGCTTTCATGGCCGACTCGTCAGCCATCTTGGTGACTTCGTCAAGGGTGCCTTCCGACTTGACCAGCTCGAGTATCTGCTCTGGGTGAGTGCGCTTAAAGCCGGAGTCCTCAAGGACTTGCTGAACCAGTCGCCGCTGTTTGAGGTCTATTCTCGGCAGCAGCAGAATTAGGGGAAGGGTGAGCTTCCCCTCTTTGAGGTCGGCGAGAACCGGCTTGCCGACCTCTGTCTCGCGGGCGGTAAAGTCGAGCAGGTCATCGACCAGCTGAAAGCAAATCCCGAGTGCTTTGCCGTAGTCTCGCAAAACGATTTCAGCTTCGGGTTTGCAAGGCTCCATGAGCGCCGGTATGGCGCAGGCGGCTCCAAACAGATGAGCCGTTTTGCGGTCGATAATGTCGAAGTACTCGTCAGCCGTCAAATCGACCTCTCGCAGTCTTTGCAATGCGAGCAGCTCGCCTTCGGTCATCTTCAGAGTAGCCTCACAGAGGCAGCGAATCACCTCGATGTTTCCATGGCCGAGAGCCATTTTCATCGAGTTGGTGTAGAGCCAATCTCCAAGTAGGACGGTGAGTTCGTTTCCCCAGAGGCTATTTACGGTAGTGCGATTTCTCCGCAGGGTAGCGTGGTCGATGATGTCGTCGTGGATCAGAGTGGCAGTGTGAATGAATTCGATCACCGCAGCGTAGGTGACATCCTCATCTCCCTCGCGCTCGAGTAGGCGTGCCGACAGGAGGAGGAGCGCTGGTCGCATTCTCTTGCCACCTCCGGCGAAAATATATTCGCCGGCCTTTTCTATGAACGCCACGTCTGAAGTCAGCTGCCGACGAAAAAGCTCGTCTGTGGCGACTAGCTTGTCGTCGATGATCGCCAGGATGCGCGCGGCGCCTGGTTCGGAAGCCGACTGGACCGCAGTCGCGAGATTAGGGTTTTGCGTCAAAATATGCCTGCCGTCAAAAAGGTGGAACAGGGGCGAAGTGTACAACTTCTTGCAATGTTCCGTCGCGGAATCGGTAGGCGAATCCCTTGTCGAAGTACCACCAGGTGGTCTCCTGGTAATGCGGCTGCCCTGCTTGATCGAGCCGATCGGGCTGGCCCATATCGGCATAGACCTGCTTCTCTTCGGGGCTGTCGACCTCGGCTAGAAACTCGCGCACCCGGGTCACGAGGCTCATGTCGTTGATGGCTACGGTCGATACGACCGGCGTGCCCTGGAGCATACGGCGCGAAAGATCTTCGCGGCTCAGTTCCTCGAAGTTGTCTTCCTGGTCTACCCGCATCATGATCCCAACAACCAGCTCGAAGTGGTTGTAGTAGTCGTGCCATTTCCAGTCGATCGAATACTCACCTTTTGAATTCGTTATCGACGCCAGTCGAGCCGGCTCTCGCTTCTTTCCTGAGAAGATTTTGAAGCGAAACATATTCCTCGAAGCTTCGAGTACTACCCTGATATTCGATTGAGGCAGCCCGTCCCTATCGGTAACAACGCCTGTTACAACCACCGTCGCGCCCTCTTCGTAAGGCGGCGCAGCGCTCGCCGACCCGATGGCCAGTACCGTCAATAACAGACTGAGTAGAGCCGTGGTCAAACAGTTGGGTGAGTTCTTCATGACTTGCTGGACAGCGGGTTGTAACCCACTTCGAAAACGGTTGGCCGGCGGTGTTCGGCGCTGCAGCACATTATACGGAATCGGATAGATCGTACGCTTGAAAAAGTTCATTTGCGGGTCCAGTGACTACTAATTCTCCAGCCAAGTGAGTTGACTTGGTGCCGTAAACCTGCCCCGGGCCACCAAGGCGCGGTGATTCGTCATCTCGAAGTTGGTCAGGTTACCGTCGGCATCGCTGAATTCGAGTTCGATCAGTCTGTCTGTTGCTGGACTAATCATCAACTTTGCTGCGGTAATCTCGCCCCCTGGGCTCTTGGGGACAAGGTAGATGATGAGCTCGTTTTCGGAACCCCTCTCAATGGCGGCGGAGTATCTCTCTTTCAGGTGCTTGGTACTGAGTCGCAACAATTCCAGTCCGGCCTGATCCGGTCCGGCTATCCGGTATCGGCGTCCCGTTTTTTCGCCGGGGTTCCAGGCATAAGCGGTCTC
>JAZFTL010000179.1:0-3728 GCA_036446675.1 Thermoanaerobaculia bacterium | reverse complement strand
TTTGGCGGCGGCAACGCGGTCTTGGTGCTCGGGAAAGCGCGATCGTAACAGGAACAGACGACTCGGAGGACTGAGAGCCTGTGAATATTTCCATATGCTGCTGCGGGCACCACCAAGAGCGCCCAGCTGCGTTGCGAAAGCTCGAAATAGCCCGCTATTGCTTCACTTCCGCGCCTTCCTGGGCACTCTCGGTGGCACCCTCGCGACGAATCTGGAAAAACTCACAAGCTCTGAGACAAGCGGATAAGATAGGGGAGTAGTTGGGAGTTCTCGAATAGTAGTGGAGGATCGATGCACCAGGTAGCCGACCATCACGATCATTCCCACCACGAGCCTGTTGCGGTGCCCTTAAGAGGCGATCTGGAACGGGGAGCGGGTGCAGGCAAGGTAGTTTTTCTTGATGCCTTCAGCGGTGTGGCAGGAGATATGCTGGTGGCAGCCCTGCTTGATCTTGGAGTTCCGTTGGGGCCTATCGAGGCGGCGCTCGCGGAGTTGCCGCTGGATGGTTTTACTATCGAAGTTGGCAGTACAGTACGCTCCGGCATCGTGGCGCGGCGCTTTCTAGTACATGTCGACACGCCGCAGCAGGAGCGTACCTATACAAAGATTCGCACGATGCTGGATGATTCGGGGTTGCCGCAGGGGGCTCTCGAGATCGCTCAGCGAGCCTTTCAGCTACTCGCGGAGGCCGAGTCGTCAGTGCATGGGATCCCGCTGTCTGCGGTGCATTTTCATGAGGTCGGAGCGGTTGACTCGATTGTCGATATGGTCGCTGTAGCGGTGGCGCTCGATCACTTAGGTGCCGAAGTGGTGAGTTCACCGTTGCCTATGGGAACAGGCATGATCAAAGCACAGCACGGGATCTTGCCTCTTCCCTCTCCGGCGACGGTCTCTTGCCTGCGCGGAGTGCCGACCTATGGTTCTGGAGTAGAGGCGGAGTTGGTAACACCGACTGGCGCCTGCTTGGTGGCGTCAACTGCCAAGGACTTCACACGCTGGCCGGCGATGAAGCCGGAGCGGGTTGGATGGGGCGGGGGATCGCGAGAGTTGCCGGACCGGCCGAATCTGCTGCGAGTCGTGCTGGGGACGCGGAGCATCGAGTCGACACAGACAGAAGAATCCATGGTGGTACTGGAAGCCAACGTCGACGACATGACTCCGGAATTGACGGCCTTTGCGTTGGAGCAAGCCCTGTCAGGCGGCGCGCTGGATGCCTGGAGCACTCCGATCGGGATGAAGAAAGGCCGCCCGGCAGTAATGATCTCGGCCCTGGCGCGAAGGGTAGACTCCGACAATATTGCCAGAATCTTACTTACCGAAACGACTTCTTTAGGGCTACGAATCCGCCCTACGGCTCGAATCGAGCGTCCGCGACACATCATCGAGGTCGCAACCGTCTACGGGTCACTTCCGGTGAAGATCGCCTCCGGCGATAACTTGCCAACCAACATTGCCCCGGAGTTTGACGCCTGCAGCGAGGCTGCTCTCGCCCACAAGGTGCCCCTGAAGAAGGTCTACGCGGCGGCGCTGACTGAAGCCGAGCGGGTTACAGCCGCAGGGAGCGGGGCGCAAGAAGATCAGATTGTGAACGATGGGGTCGAAGTGGATCGATGAGGAAAGGTCGCGCCCAAGCCCTGCTCGGTTCTGAGGTAGAGCAAAAAATCGCCCGCCTCCGAGGTCTCTTGGCGGAACTGCATAAGGTACTGGTCTGTTTTTCCGGGGGCGTCGACTCCAGTTACCTGTTAGCTGAAGCGGTAGGGGTTCTGGGTGAAAATACCGTGGCCTTCACCGCGGTCTCACCAAGTCTGCCTTCAGAGGAAGGCTCTGAGGCCCGGCGTCTAGCGAAACAGCTTGGAGCGCGCCACCTACTTGTAGAGACCCACGAACTGGATGACTCGAGGTATGCAGCCAATCCAATCAACCGCTGTTACTTCTGCAAATCAGAGGTCTACAGCGCCGCTTTGCAGCAGGCCTCGGAGTCTGGTCTCGGACAAGTCCTGGATGGTTTCAACGTCGATGACCGAGGCGACTTCCGCCCCGGTCGACGTGCGGCGCGTGAACTTGGGGTGCGCTCGCCACTCGATGAACTTGGGTTCAACAAGTCGGACATTCGAGAGGCCGCTTTTTCCATTGATCTTCCGGTCTGGGATAAGCCGGCTCTCGCCTGTCTCTCGAGCCGCTTCCCCTATGGCACAGAGATTACTCCGGAGCGCCTCTCTCGAGTCGGTAGGTCCGAGCGCTTCATCAAGGAGCTGGGTTTTCGGATTCTTCGAGTGCGGTTTCACGGTGATACTGCGAAGATCGAGGTGGCATTGGAGGAGTTGCCCAGACTTCTCGAGCCGGAAGTTCGGGAGAAGGTGGAGCGGGGCCTCCGAGCTGAAGGATTCGACTACGTCACAATTGATCCAGCCGGGTACCGTGAAGGCTCCCTAAATCAGAATCTTGGTACCGGCGTTTACCAAATCGGCGGCGGGAAGACCAGCGCATGAGTCGTCACCAGACCGTTTCGCAGAAACAGGATCTCCATGAATCCAGCCGCGATTCGTGACCTGATAGAACGGGTTCGCACCCGAGATGTAGGAGTAGAAGAGGCGCTTGCTGAATTGAAGGACCTACCGTTTGCCGAGCTTGGATTTGCGAAGGTCGACCACCACCGGGCCCTGCGCACCGGATTCCCGGAGGTGGTCCTGGGACTGGACAAGACCGCAGAGCAGATCATTGCCATCTTTCAGGAAATCGACAGCAGAGGGCAAGTAGTCCTGGGCACCCGGTTGTCACCTGAGCAAGGTGATTCTTTGACAGAGTCGATTCCGGAGGTGAAATACGATTCTGTCTCACGGACTGCGGTGTTGCTGCGTTCGGTACCCGAGATTACGGGACATGGGACGATCGTGATCACCACCGCCGGAACCAGTGACCTGCCGGTCGCTGAGGAGGCCGCGGTGACCGCCGAAGTTCTTGGTAACCGGGTTGAACGCATCTATGACGTCGGCGTAGCGGGAGTTCATCGACTTCTCAGCCACCGTGAGGCCCTCGAGGCGGCCGCGGTGATTATTGTGGTAGCGGGAATGGAAGGGGCTCTGGCAAGTGTCATCGGTGGACTGGTGTCGAAGCCGATCATCGGAGTTCCGACTTCAGTGGGCTACGGTGCCGCCTTCGGTGGTATTGCGGCTCTCTTGGGCATGCTCACCAGTTGCGCCTCCGGTGTCACGGTGGTCAATATCGACAATGGGTTTGGGGCCGCCTACGCTGCTGCGATGATCAATCGAAATCCGGAGTAAACTCCGAATACGAAGTCCAGAGATCGAACAGAGACTTGATAGAGGTCTTCGAGAACTCGCTTCATAAGTGGACCGTGGCGAAAAGTTACTAGCGTTGATCAATCAATATTGAGTTTGTATGATCGCTTAGAAATCCAATGTCGACCGAAAATTCAGAGCCTGCAGCGAACCCTGCCAGTACTGCCGGCAGTTTTGAGAGCAGCAACGAGCTGGTCCGCCTACTGTTGGACTCGACGGCTGAAGGGATCTACGGCATCGATCTCAAAGGCAATTGCACCTTTGCGAATTCGGCATGCTGGAAGATTTTGGGCTATGAGTGCGACGCCGATTTGCTCGGCAAGAACATGCACGCTCTGATTCACCACACTCGCCCTAGCGGGGACCCCTATCCGGAAAATGAGTGTCGCATCTACCAGGCGCTTCGGCAAAGCGAGGGCACCCACGTCG
>JAZFTL010000178.1:0-9189 GCA_036446675.1 Thermoanaerobaculia bacterium | reverse complement strand
GGCTCAGGCTCGTGCCTGTCGACGAGCATGTAGAGCCGCTGAGCTCCCCCATCAAAGTGCAAGTCGCGTTGATTCAACAGTCTGAGACAACAGTCATTGAAGATGGCCTACTCACATCGCTTTCAGCGCGACACGCAACACTGGAGGTAAGCAGCCCTTTGACGGATCGTTCTCAAGTGAGGCTTCGCCTCACCGAGCCACCAAACAAGGACCTTGGCGCCGACCTTTACGGCAAGATACTCGGAGTCGAGTCGAATTCCCAGGGCTACAAACTTCGGTTTACTTGGATTCCGGCAGCGGCTACCGAATACTTTGCCACCCTACTGCCAAGGAAGTAGTTAGCCAACATCGTAATCTCTCACTTCTCCGCAATGCAGTACAGAAATAGGGTTCCTCGCAAGTAGAGTTCGCCGCCGACAACAGCCGGAGAGGCTGAAAACGAGTCGTCGAGCTGATTCGAGGCCAGCAGTTCGAACTCACCTCCGCTGCGTAGGACCACCGTCACACCCTCTCGGCTGGTGACATAAACCCGATCGGCAGCGCCGACCGGCGAGGCGAACACGTTATAAAGACCAGGCAGCCGCCGAGGGCCGAATACGCTGCGACCCGTGCGAGCATCCACCCCGGTGAGAAGCGCCTGGTTATGTCGCAGAAACCAGAGCAGGTCCCCAAAAAGCAGGGGTGATGGCACATAGGGCGTGTCTCGGCTACGACTCCAAACGACAGCTGGACCGCCGGTAATGTCGCCTTCGGCGAGAGCCAGATCAATCGCCAACATCGCCTGCCAGTCGTAGCTCCCGGCAGCGTACACCATCCCATCCGCCGCTACCGGCGAGGCCACGACATTGCGCGACAAGCCGCCTGCTTCCCAAATTAGTCTGCCGTTGACCAAGTCGTAGGCGCGAACCCGGCCCGTAGCGCTGACAATCACTTGAGGCTTGCCCTGGTGCGGCACAATGATCGGTGTCGACCACGAGGTGATCTCGTCGCGCGCCGCTTTCCAAAGCTGCCGCCCCGTGAACTTGTCTAGCGCGAGAACAAATGACTTCCCTTGATGATCCCAGTTCACGACGAGGGTGTCACGGTACAACACAGGGGAACTACCCTCACCGTGCCCGTGGAAGATCTGCATCTCCCCCAGGTCCAGATCCCAAATCAGGTTGCCGTCAAAATCCAGACAGTAGAGACCACTCGAGCCAAAGAAGGCAAAGAGATACTTGCCATCAGTGACAGCCGAACTCGAGGCCCAGCTTCCGGTCTCATGGGTGCCCGCATGGGGCCTGGCGCGCCGAACGCTCTTCTTCCACAAAATCTCTCCACTACGGCGATCGATCGCCAGTACCACAAAGTCGAGTCGCCGCGCCGGCGCGACATTGTTATGTGCTCCGCGCGGCTCGCGGCCAGGTGACGAGAGGGCCTCTCCAAAAGGTACCGCACTCGTAATGAACAGGCGATCTCCCCAGATAATGGGAGTCGACAGACCTCGGCCTGGAATCGAGATTTTCCATCGAATGTTCTGTCGCTCCGACCACCTGACGGGTGGATCACCGTAGGGAGCCTCCCCGGTGGCGAGGGGTCCACGCCACTGCGGCCACTGTCGCAGCGGATCGAGACCGGCGGCCACAGATGGCCCAGAAAGTGCTGCCAAGACCAGTAGAACCCGCGCCCTCGTCGCCCACCGTTTCACCATGAGTCGACCTGCAGCAGCATGTTCGAGGGTAGTGGTGTGAAAGATTCGCTTCATCTCCTACCCTCAGTACTGATCGCCCCCTCCCGTTAGACCTTCCAGACTTGTTCGATAGCGGCCATGGCGCCGCATGGACCCCACCAGCCTTGAGGAAGCGCTCGCGACAAATCAAGCCCAATCCCCCTGCTAGACTGCGCGCGGTGAAGCACGACGACACTACACCAAATGAGAACAATAGGTGACATTCGAGCCGCGATAGCCGCAGACCCCAGCTTGACCGCTCTCGAGGATCAGATCGCAGCGCGGTTTGAAAGCGATCCGGCACATGACCGCGGACATGCTTTACGCGTCGGCATTTGGACGGTGCGGCTGAGAGGTGATCAAGTCGACCCTGCCAAGGCGATAGCGGCGGGACTCTTACACGACATCGTCAATCATCCGAAAGATTCTGAGCGTCGAGGGCACGCCAGTGGCGACTCCGCCGAGCAGGCACGGCTGCTGCTGCCAGGGCACGGCTTCTCTCACCAAGCCATCGAAGAGATTGCCCGCGCCATCGCGGACCACAGCTACAGCCGCCGAGTAGTTCCGACTACGGCACTCGGCAAAGCTCTACAAGATGCCGATCGGTTGGACGCCCTCGGCGCCCTGGGGACGATGCGTGCTGTCGCTACCGGCGTGCAGATGGGAAGTCGTCTGTTCGACCCCGAAGATCCGTGGGCAACTCACCGGCCCCTGGACGATCGTCGGTTTACCCTTGACCATTTCTTCACGAAGCTCCTCCGACTACCCGAAACCATGCAGACTGCCGGAGGTCGCCGCGAAGCCGCAGCGCGGGTTGAATTCATGATCGCCTACCTCGAGCAACTCGGAAGCGAAATCGGCGCTGATCTCCCAGCTGCACGTACCTTCAGGAGCAGTTAGCTGCGATGCTCAGCCGCACTCCTACCTAGGGTGCGAACTTGTCGCCGAAGAAGTCACCCTCGTTCCAATGAGGTCGGGTGTCCTGATCTCCGACGATCAAACCGAGCAGCAGCGCCGTCTGCACAAAGCGCTCGGCGCCCTCGGAATTGTAGGGCAGATCCAAATCGTCGCTGGCGCGGTGATAGTGATTCTTCAGGAAGTCCTGCAGCATGGCGCTTCCATCTATTTCGGAGTCAGACGACTTCGAACCGGCCTTGAAGGCAAGCGCCGGAATCCCCTGTTTGACAAAGGAGAACTGGTCGGAGCGCACGAAGCGCACCTCTTGAGGCATCGGATCGGGGGTCAGCTCCATGCCCATCGTGGTAGTGGCTTCGACGACGGCTGCCAGCAGACTGGAGTGCTCGGCGCCAAAGGCCTCGACGTCGGACATCTGAAAGCCAAAATACGGCATATCGATGTTGATATTGGCTACGAGCTGGTCGGCGGGCACCGGAGGATTACGCGCAAAGTAACTCGAGCCCTGCAGGCCTTTTTCTTCGGCAGTTACCGCCGCGAAAATGATCGATCGCCGGGGTGCTCTCTCCATTGCGGCCATCGCTTTAGCGATCTCCAGAATCGCCGCGATTCCAGCCGCGTTATCGTAGGCGCCGTTGTGAATGTCATCGCCGTCCTCGCCAGGTCGAATCCCGATGTGATCGAGGTGCGCCGTGAAGATCACATACTCGTTCTTCAGTGTCGAGTCACTTCCTACGATCAGGCCCACAACATTCGCCGATGTCACAGTCCGCTGCTTCGAGGTGCGAGAGAGTGTCGCCGTCACTCCCATATCGAAGCTTCCCGTGTCTCCGGCGGCATGTTTTTCAAACAGCTCCGCGAGATCGTGCCCCGACAGCACAAATAGTTTGCCCGCACCCGATTCGCTCAGCGCTGCCCCACCTACCAACTCCGGGAATCCCTGAAACGGATCGCCCGCACTGTCGAGCCAGCGCATACCCGGCCGACCGATACCGGGCAGGTAGCGCTTCCAGGGGCGACGGGCTTGGTCGACAGGAGTCCGTATGGTGATTCTGCCAACGGCGCCGCGTTTGGAAGCCGCGGCGCGTTTCCCCATGCCTGACGAGTAGAAAGCTCTCTGGTCGGTGTCAAAGTGCGGTGGCGAGCCGGACAATTCAACGAGGATCTTGCCGCTGACATCGACCCCTGCAAAATCGTCGTGGTCGTATTCCGGAGCCTTGATACCGTGGCCGACAAAGATCAGTGGCGCCGTGATTTCCTCGTCCGACTCCCCGAATCCACCGGAGCGAACAAAGTCGTCTCTAAAGGTCAGCTTCACTCTTCTGTCGCCCCGTTGAATCGAGAACTCTGCCGACTCCGGCACCAAGCGAGTCTCAAAAAAATCAATTGCCTGAAAGTAGCTATCACCATCACCCAGTGGCATGAGTCCAGCGGTCCGGAATTGGTCGGCGACATACTCCGCAGCCATCTCGAAGCCCATGGTTCCCGCCTCGCGGCCTTCCATGTCGTCTGAAGCTAAAACTTCCATATGAGACCTAATGCCTAGGCCGGTAATCGAATCGATGGCAGTGGCCCGGTCGGCGACGGAATTCCGACCCTCCGAACCACCACACGACACTATGACCCACGCCCCTAGTAAGACGCCCGTAATTCTCTTCAATGCAGCCTCCCCGTAATGTAGTGACCATCATAGACGAGTTGGCGTCGAGTCTCGATAGCCAAATTTCGATTGCGCCGTGCGTCTGAAGCCCAAAGCATCGAATCGATCATGGGTCTGGGCAAGGCTTGTCCGAAGGCGAATCGACGCACTACCCAAGACGTCTCCGTCTAATGTACAATAATATTCTAGTCCACTATGTACTTTGCTCGCCAAGGAGAACAATCATGGGTGTGAAATGGGATGTTGAAGGACCCGAATTCGCCAACTGCAACTGTGTCTACGCTTGCCCGTGCCAGTTCAATTCGCTACCCACCGACAATGTCTGCAAGGCGATGGGTATGATGAGAGTGGACCGCGGTTACTTCGGCGACATTAGCCTGGACGGGCTGCACATGGGATTCTTGATCGATTTTCCAAATCCGATTCATGAGGGCAACGGCACCCACCAGGTCATCATTGACGAGCGCGCCAGTGAGGACCAACGCAACGCGATACTGAGCATTGTTCGCGGCGATGAGACCGATGACATGGCGACGCATTGGTGGGTCTACTCAAAAATGTCATCGACCCACTTAGAGCCTCTGTTCGCGCCGATCGAATTCATGATCGACATCGAAAAGAGGACTGCCTCCATAAAAGTCGGAGACACCATCAGCTCGTCCTGCCAGCCGATCCGCAACCCCGTGAGTGGCGCCGAACACCGCGTACGCATTGACCTGCCCAATGGTTTCGAGTACCGCGTCGCCGAAATCGGCAGTGCCAGCACGACTTCCAGTGGTGACATCGCGCTCGACTTGAACGATTCGTATGGGCAGTTGTCGAACATCCATCTTTCGAACACAGGCTACGTCGACTAGAACCATAGTGAACTCTCTCGAGGCGGTTCTCAAGAGGGACCGCCACATCGTCGTGGCAACGATTTTTGGCCTCGTTGCCCTGTCCTGGGCCTACCTCGTGCTCATGGTTCGAGGGTTGAACACGGGCGCTATGGCGATGATGGTGGCCCCAGACGCTTGGAACAGTCAGGTAGCCGTCACTATGTTTCTGATGTGGACCATCATGATGGTCGGCATGATGTTGCCGAGCGCCGCCCCAATGATTCTGTTATTCGCCGCTCTGGCGCGGCAGGGCCGCGAGGCCCGGCAGGTCCACAGCCGCACCCTGATTTTCCTGGGCGGCTATCTGGTCGTCTGGACCGCGTTCAGCGCTGCGGCCACGGCACTCCAATGGTGGCTTTCCAGTCTGGAGCTACTCTCACCCATGATGATCGGCACCAGCTCTAGGCTGAACGGTGCGTTGCTGATTGCCGCGGGCGTTTTCCAATGGCTCCCCATCAAGACGGCCTGCCTGCGGCACTGCCAGAGTCCTGCGACCTTTCTCACCCAGCACAGGAGACCGGGACTCGTGGGGGCGTTGGCAATGGGCGCCCATCACGGCGCCTTCTGCCTCGGCTGCTGCTGGGCCCTCATGCTCCTGCTCTTCGTCGGCGGGGTGATGAACATCCTGTGGATCGCGGCCCTGGCGATCTTTGTCCTGATCGAGAAACTCGTGCCCTGGGGCACACTCTTCGGGCGGGTGGGCGGAGCCCTGCTGGTGATTGGCGGTTTGGTGCTGGCAACTCGATAGGACTTGAGGCTTAGGCAAAGCTGCAGCCCCACTATGACCCGATACATCGCCTTTCTCCGCGGCATGAACCTGGGGAACCGCAGGATTCAGAATGATGAGCTTTGCACTCACTTCAGTGGCTTGGGGTTTACCAACGTCGCGGCCTTTTTGGCGAGCGGTAACGTACTATTCGATGCACCCACCGAGCCCGCAGCAAAGATCACGGCTCGCATCGAAGCAGGCCTCCAGAAAGTACTGCACTATGAAGTGCCGACATTTCTTCGAACTGCGACTGAAGTCAAGGCGATCAGCTCCATGGATGGGATTCTTCCGCAGCCAGTCCCTGGAACCTTCGGAAAAGTGCAGGTGGCGCTGTTGCTGACAGAGCCGACCGAGGCAGCTTGTCGAGCCGTCATGGGTCTCGACACCGACGAGGATCGCTTGGCGATCCGCGGCCGCGAGTTCTTCTGGTTACCGCTCAGAGGAATATTGGGTTCCGAGCTCGACATGAAGGTGATCGGAGCCCAGTTGGGGCCGATGACGGTGCGCACCAAGAGAACCATCGACCGGATCGTGAAAAAGTATCTCGACCCCCTCTAAACCGGCCGCCCATTCCTCAGATCGACCGCCTGTTCCCGAACGAGGTCCCGGACGGGGTCCGGACGAGGTCCCAGGCGATTAGCTTGGCAATTACCTTGCTTTCCGATCTCGCTTCCCGGAGGCTAACTGGCATCCATAAGCTCAATCAAAGAAAAGACTTAGCGTCCATACTCGTGATTGACAGTACATTCTTTCTCCACATATAATATGGATATGAAAGCTATACAAATCACATTCGATGAACAACTCCTAGCAATGCTCGACTCCACTCCAGAGGTCAAGAAAGAAGGCCGATCTGCCGTTCTTCGCCGGGCAGCAGCGGAGTATCTCGAAAGAAACCGACGCAGATCGATCGCTGCCCAGTACGAAAAGGGCTATGGCAGCAGCGCGGAGACCGGATTGGGAGAAGAGTTCTCGAATTGGGAGAATCAAGGTCGATGGCCAGGGAACTGAGCCGGGGGGAGATTTGGCTCTACACCTTTCGACCACCAGACAAAAGGCGGCCGGTGCTGATCTTGACTCGGCAAGAGGTAATTGGCTTGTTGAATACGGTTACCGTGGCTCCGATAACTTCGACCATCCGCGGCATCCCGAGCGAGGTTGGGTTGGGAATTGAAGAAGGCCTCAAGGGCCGATGTGCAGCGAATCTCGACCACGTTCAGACCGTAGAGAAGAGCAGACTCAGGCATTTCCTGGGAAGTGCCTCGGCAGGGAAAATGTCCGAGGTCTGCCGGGCACTCGGAATCGCTACCGGCTGCTCCGGATAGGGCTGTCAAGGCCGACGCTGTTTGTCGGGAACGGCTGGGAGCCTGTCCGAGTAATCCGATGAGTTGGCGTTCTAGGCTCTGAGCCGGCGTCCTAGAATATGAATGCGGGTCGTAGCCGTTGCCTAGCTCTTCGCGCCCGCATCAGTCGCCGAAGCGGAACAGCCATTGCCGCTGCTGTCGCGAGACCACTCGGGTCGGGTGGTTTACTGCGTTGAGAGTGGTTCACTTTCCAGGATCAGGTGTAGGCAGCTAACGCCAAGGCAATCGTGGCTAACGTCGCGAGAATGGGAACTAAAATCGTCACTACTGCCACGTCCTTGTAGGCTTGGCGGTGGGTCATACCCGTGATGCTCAACATCGCGATGACGGCTCCGCAGTGTGGGAGGGAGTCCAATCCACCCGCCGCCATCACCGAAATTCGATGCAGTACTTCAAGGGGGATGCCCAACTCGATGTAGGCCTGACTCATGGTCTGCATGAAGATCTGAAGCCCCCCCGACGCCGAGCCCACGATGCCCGCGACGATGTTGATCGCCGCGGCCAGGGACAGGAGGGGAGGCAGACTCGAGTCCAACATGGCCGAGGAAAACCACTTAAAACCCTCGGTCGTTGTCACTACACCGCCAAAGCCGATGACCACTGCGGTGTTGAGGAGCGGCATGATGGCGCTGTCGGCACCCTTGCCAACGACTTGAAGCGCGCCCACCCGCAACTTCGGAAGCAGCAGAATACCTAGCAGACTTCCCAAGACCAGTGCGAAACTGGGCCAGAGGATGGGTTGGCCTACCGCAAACACCGCGATACGCTCGGGCCAGCCGATCGGCTCACCCCCCGCCACCGGACCGACCAACTTCGGTGCGAGGATCGTCAACAACACCGCCATCATTGGAAGAACAGAGACCAGCCAATGCGGTAGAGCCTCCTCAGTCTCTTGGTATTGGATCGTGTCCGCGGTGGCCTTCTGGTATCGAACTCGCTCGCGCTCGAGGTAGAACATTCCTCCGGAGAGCATCAAGATCGCTCCGACCAGTCCCAATACGGAACCAGCCCAGAGGTCGGTCCCGAGGGCCGAAGCCGCAATCACGTTGTGAATGGACGGGCTACCAGGCAGCGCCGTCATGGTAAAAGTCCCCGCGCCGAGAGCTATCGCGCCCACCATCAGCCGCTTGGGGATTCCGGCCCGTTGAATCAATTCGAGAGCGAGCGGATAGATCGCGAAGATCACCACAAAAACAACCACTCCGCCGTAGGTCAAGAGAGCGCAGGAGAGAGTGATGACCCATAGGCTACGGTGGCCGCCCAGGAATCTGACCAGGGCCTGTGCGGTAGCTGAAGCCGCCTTACCTTTGTCCATCAGCGCCCCGAAGACCGCACCTGTCAAGAACAGGAGAAAGAACCGACCGGCGAAAGTGAAGGCACCGAGCTGACCGAGGGCGAAATCTTGGGTTAACGCTGTCCCGATCTCGAGGTCGTTGGTCAGGATGACGATCAGCGAGCTGACCAAAGACGCGATCATGATGTTGACTCCTCGCAGTGCCATCGCGATAAGCGCGGCCAGAGCCAGGAGGAGGCCAACGACCGCAATCATCAGCCCAACCGCTCCTCTGGAACGCGATTGGAGGTCACAATCAGGAGGTAGGGTATATTCATTCCGAGGAGTTCGAGGATACCTTGGGTCTTTCAAGGGTCTCTACAAACCAGTCGACAATCATCGGTGGCAGTGAAGAGTCTTGATGCAAGATACGGGTGCCGTGATTCTCCGATCTGTATTTGATTAGCTTGCTCTCGGGATTGTTGGCGGAGGCAAAAATCCCGTCGATCCATTCGTACGCCATGTTCTCGTTCTCGCTTATGGCAAAGATCGGTAGATTCGTCATGACCGCCAGTTGAGTAAGAAGTTTCTGGTCGGTGGGACCACTGATCAGAACCATGGA
>JAZFTL010000177.1:0-2040 GCA_036446675.1 Thermoanaerobaculia bacterium | reverse complement strand
ACGGCGATGACCGCATTCGCTGAGAGCACGAGGACCTGGTTGCGGCCTTGCCCCATTCCTGTATAAAGAGCTACATCGATGTATCGGTTTGGTGGCGAAGCCATCTCATCTTTTCCGGGCAGAACTCCGATCGTCATGCCGTTCGCAGCCTGGGCACCCTTAGCTGCGGCCTCCATTACACCGGCTCGCCCGCCGCAAAGCAGTACCATGCCTGCTTTGGCAATCCGACTCCCCACTTCGAAGGCTAGATTCTGCAAGTAGGAATCAGCCGTGCCGCTGCCGATCACTGCGATCTGACCCCGTCGAGAACTCATCCGCACATGTTACTCTAGCCTCGGTCGTTGGTGGTGCAACAGGCGGCGTCTTCGGTGTCATGGACGAGTGCCACCTCAGTTGCAAGGACTGGAGGGAATTTGAGTTCAGTTGAAGATGTAGAAACCGTCGAAGCCATTGTGCGGCGTGATCCCGAGGCTCTGGCGGACTTGTACGCTCGGTACTCGAGCATGCTTGCGGCGTTGGCCCACCGGGTCTTAGGCGACCCTTCCGACGCCGAAGAGGTGCTGCAGGAGACTTTCCTCCAGGTGTGGAACCAGGCAGAGAGGTATGATCGCTCGAGATCTTCAGTTTCTACCTGGCTAGTTCTGATCACTCGATCCCGAGCAATCGACCGCCTGCGTAGCCGGCAGGTCGTGCAGCGGACCGCCATCGCCGCGCAACGAGAGAAGGTTGATCTCCATACATCTCCAGAAGGGGTTGGACACGTACTTACCGACGAGCGCGGCAAGCGCCTCGACGAAGCAATGGGCGATCTACCTCTAGAGCAGCGGGAAGTTCTGGAATTAGCCTTTTACAAAGGGATGACTCAGAGCGAGATCGCTGAGCATTCAGGGATCCCATTGGGGACCGTGAAAACCAGGACTCTCTTGGCAATGAAGAAGCTGCGGAGAGCCCTCGAAGAAGAGATTAGGGAACTACTGTGAGCGAGAAAGATCTCAACCTGTCCGCCGAAGATCGTCGTATTCTGGAGCTAGTCGACGGCCTGCAGAGTGAGTCGCTGCTGTCAGCCGCTCCGACTTCAGCACCGCATGAGGCTGGAGCGTCTGACGAACTCGACAGGCCGTACCTCGAGTTGTTGGGAATCATGCCCTATGCGTTGGTGCGGACCGAACTCCCCAAAGAATTGGGAGAGAAGATCTTGTCCGACATCACCCAAATCAAGGTCGAGCCAGCGAAGCCGCCCGAGCCGGCGATGGTAGCTCCGCTCGAGTCGGACACGGTCAGTCAAGATCGGCAGACTGTCGATCATCGGCCCGCGCCTTATGTGAATCGCTGGCTCCTGCCGGTGGCTGCTGCGCTTACGGCCCTGTTTGTCGGCCTCTCAACTTGGCAGTTCTACAAGATTGAGGAGCAGAGCGCGATGATCGAGGAAATCTCGAGTCGCCTCTCAGCCCAGATGGCTCAGGATGAAGCCTTGGTCGCGGTAGAGACGCAGCTGGCGTCGACGAACACTAGCCTGGCTCTGGTGACCAACCCTGGAGTTGAGATCTGCGCTCTGCGGCCGGTCGGGCCTGACGCCGTGTACCCGGCGGCTCGGGGTATCCTCTATGTTGCGGAAAATCATCAGCATTGGTATCTGGCGATGGAGGGATTGCAACCGCGACCGAGAGGGGAGTGTTATCAACTTTGGTTTCACGCGGGCGACAGAGCGGTTGATGCGGGTACATTTCGGGTCGTTTCGGGGACCAAGATCGAGTTGAGTTCCGAGAGTATGCCGCTCGGCACCACCGCGGTCAGTATCACGATCGAGCCCGCCGGCGGAATGCCCAACCCGACCGGGCAAAGGGTGCTTTACGGTAGTGAAGTGATGCAGATCTTTTGAGTCTTCGGTGATCTTGGTCCGGCGAGAAACGCAGACTTCTAAACGGGGGTTCCCAGGAAGCCTTCTAATTCCGCCCGGCGCGTTGCCAGCATTTCCGGATCGGCGGCCTCGAGAACCAGACGCAAGTAGGGCTCGGTATTCGAGGGTCGTACGTTGAACCA
>JAZFTL010000176.1:0-6050 GCA_036446675.1 Thermoanaerobaculia bacterium | reverse complement strand
ACCGGTTGCACCCCAGAGACTGATCTGAAACCGCTGGCGCTCGGTGAGACATCCAAATGGGTCAGCACCGGTGTGCCGCAGCTGAGCAGCGCACGAAAAGGGGCCGGCATTCGCAGCGTTTCGGACAAGACCTCGAACAAGATCTTTCTCTATTCGGTGAGCGGTCTCGACGACCAAGCGACTCCTGCCGGCCACGAGGACTATGAGCTGCTGGTCCTCGACCACGACCCGGCCACCAATCCGACCCTCTGGGAAGCGAGCGCCAGCTGGACCGCCACGTCCGTCCCCCTCGATGGTACGGGGGGCGCCTGCGGCGACCTAACGGGTCGCTGGCAAGCCGGGCTGTTCTTGTTCAACCACGAGAGCTCCAGCAAGGACGGCGTCACCTTTGCCATCACCAACGACGAGCAATACCTCTACCTCGGCCCCGGCCGTAACGCTGACGGGGCGGACGTCGGGCTCTTCCACAGCTGGCTGATTACACCGGACACCGGCATCCTCGACCTGGCGAGCGCCAACGTTCAGTGTAAGTCATCGGCCCCGGTCGCCGGCTATGGGAACATCAGCGCCAACCGGCAGATCTTTACCTTTGGCGGAGACGGCAGCGGAAACGCGATCTCGGCAGTGGAGTGGGTGCGGATCGCTGGGACGCCGCCGCACATTGAGATTTTGTCCAATTTCAATAACAACGGCGGCGCCCGCATGAAGCAGGATCGATACCTGCACACCACGGTCCTCGATCGCGCCTTCATCTATCTGGTTGGTGGTGTAGGCGTCCCCGTCGATGGTGGTGTGTCGAGCTCGGTGGAAGTTGGCATCTGGTAGAAACCCTGGCGGAGATCAAAGCTCATGCGTCGAATCAAACTTCAGATTGTCCTCGTTGGTATGACTGGGCTCATCCTCTCGACCGCGGCAGCCGCGACGACCGCGGATCAGGGGCGCCAGTCGACCCTGTCGGCCGCACCGCCGGCACCGACTCCGGTTGCCGAACAGACCGCCGAGAAAGCCGGCGACCCACAACCGGAGGCGTCCGAGCAGCCAGGAGAGGAGGGTGAGGCCGCCCCTTCGTCACCCGATACGAATACCGGCGACACGCCCGGCACCGATCCAGCGCCAGCGCCTTTGCCGAAAGAGGGGACTGACGCCGAGGCTGGGACCGAAGCCGGGACCGAGGGCGGGACCGATGCCGGGACCGAAGCCGGGACCGATGCCGGGACCGAGGGCGGGATAGAGACGGAGGATGCGATGCCACCAGACATCGAAGCCACCGGAACCGAAGGGACACAGATAGAGACCGAGGCGACCGTCACCAGAGAAGAAGCCGAGATCACCGCTACCAAGACCGACCAAGAAAAGTGGTGGCGACCGATAACGGCCGGAGCGGAGCTCGGCGCTTCCTTTTCACAACCGCTGTCAAAGCTCGGCACCAGCCTGAGCCTCGCGGTCGATGTTGGCTACCGGCTGCCGCAGATGGAGGAACGGATCCAGATCTACATCGGTGCCGCCTACAGCCAACCGAGACACCGTGAGACGGCCACCGATTCGAGACTTCCGGGCGACGGCAGCTACGAATTCAAGATCATCGAGCGCCAGCTCGCCTTCTCCCTTGGTGCTCTGTATCGGTTCTTCCCGCCGCGGGCCGAGCACGACTTCCACGGCTACCCGATCAACTTCTACGCTCAGTTCGGCCTGCGCCTCGAGTTGCAGCGCGCCGACGAGCGAGGCCGCGCCTCGAGCGGCCGAGGCTTTGGCCTCGATCAGGAGACAGCGACCAAGATCGGTATGCTCTTGGCCGGTGGGGCGGAATATTCGCTAGGGCCGGGCGCCATCGCCGCTGAGCTCAACTTCACGGTAGCGGATCTCGACCACCGTCTGACCGGAGAAACCACTGCCGGCGGGCTGATGCTGCAGGTCGGCTATCATTTTATGTTCTAGTTTCAAAGCTAAGGGCATTGCAATGACACTAAAATACAATTATAGTGCATATGTAGATGCATATTTCTTCTCTGGCAAAAGAGCTCAACCCCTGGTGGCTGGGCCGCGACGACACCTGGACGGTGCCCGAGTATCGCCGGGAGCCATTTGCGCGCCTGCAAGCGTGGCTCGATTCCGACGACCGGCAGGCCCAGGTGGTGATGGGCCCCCGGCAGGTTGGTAAAACGGTTCTGTTGCGCCAGCTCTTGCGGACGGCGCTGGGGAGCGGTTGGCCTGCATCGAATATCCTCTTTTTCAACTTCAAGGACGAGCGACTCATCCCGAAACCCGCATCTCCCGGCGAGGTGGTGGCGCTCATGCCCGAGCCGGTCCCCGGCGTGCCGAGGTTGGTCATTTGTGATGAGGTGACTGGGGCGCCGGATTGGTGGGCCTGGCTCGGTCGGGCTGTGGACGACGGGCTGCGGGTCGTCGTCGCCGACTCGTCTGCGGCCACGCTGCGTGCTCAGCGACTCTCCGGCGACTCGCTCGCCGGTCGCTGGACCGAGGTCCTGGTTGAAGGACTGTCATTTGGTGAGTTCCTCGCGCTCCGGGCGAGCGGAAGCCCGCAGCCGTCAGCCGTGGGGCCAGAGATGGAGGCCTATCTGGCGGTGGGCGGTTTTCCAGAGCACGTGCAGGCAGACAGCCGCGACGAGAGCTGGGAAAGGATGCGGGTGGATCTGACGGCACGTGCCATCGGGATCGATCTCCGACATCAGGGACTCGACGTCCTGCGGGTAGAGCAGTTGCTCGCCTATCTGATCCGCAACTCGGGCGCGCAACTCGACGAACGGAAGGTGAGTAGCCTGCTCGGGGCGAGCAGAAACGCGGTGATCTCCTGGCTCGAGGCGATCGAGTCCACCCTACTGATTCGCCGCCTCGAGTCACATCGTACGGTGCCAATTCAACGCCTCACGCGAGGGCTAAAGCCAAAGCTCTACGCTTCGGAGCCGAGCTTGGTACAAGCGTTCGCTCTGCCTTCGGAGCGGCCGGGGCTGCGGGCCACACTCTTTGAGGCCGCGGTCTTCAAGCTCCTGAGGCAGCGCTTTCGCCGCGATCAAATCCTGTTCGTTCCAGCGATGGCGCGAGGGAAGAAACGTACGGGTGGCGAGATCGACTTCCTCGTCGACCTGGGCGACCAGCGTCTGGCCATCGAGGTCACCACCGGCGGTACGGCGCTGGAGAAGGCCGAAACCCTCGCGCATCGCGCCGCCGACTTCGCTCCGGCGCAGCTCCTCGTCGTCACCGACGCTCTGCCGGAACGCGAGCATCGAGGCGTGAATCTTCTGCCGTTACACCGACTTCTGTTCGAGCCCGGGAGGTATCTGCCATGAGTAAGATCCTGGGAGAGCGTGAAGGACTGAAGCTCGAGTTTAAGAGTCGCGATGTGCTCAACGACCTGGCGAAGAGCAGACTCGGCGTTGCTGTGGTGGCGTTTCTCAACTCGGAGGGCGGCGACCTGTACATCGGCGTCAGGGATAAAGACGATGTAGCGGTGGCCATCGAGCCTATCGACGATCCAGAACGCGAACGGCGCCGTGTTTATGATCATCTGGTCGACAGTATCGAGCCGGCGATCGATCCAGACGAAGTGGGAGTCGAGGTGGTCGAGCGCCAGAAAATCCTACGCGTTCGGTGCAAACCCAGCACAGGAAAGCGGCCGTACGCATTCGTGACCAAACAGGGCCGGTGGTTCACCAAGCGTCTCGATGCTCGCGTGCGCAGCATGACTCGGCAAGAGATCGCAAGTGGCTTCGCGGGAGATGATGCGCCCCCGAGCGCGGCGTCGGGGGGGGAGGCCCTGAAGCGCCTCGGGGCGCTGCGCGAAGAGGCGGCGCAACGACCCGTCTTTTGGATCGGACTGGAGCCGCATGACGATCACGGCGTGCCGATCATCGACCCGCGCGTACGAGAAATCTGTACGCACCCCGACGAAGTTGCGCAACGGCAAGATGGATGGAACGTGGTCAATCCCTACGCCGAGGTGGAGCTGAACAGGGGCAAAGAGCTGCACGCCGGCGCGCCGGGGGAGTACACGTTCCTGCGTGTCTTTCGCCGCGGCGCTATCAGCTTCGAGGTGCCCACCGAGCGCCTGCATTGGAAGGGGCCGGAGCAGCACATCTGGCCTCTCGTTCTCGCTGAGATCCCCGTCTCTTTCTTTCGCCTCACTAGGGATCTTCTGGCGGATGGTCTGCGCGACGAGCTGAGCGCCACTCGCGACAAAGGAAGTCGGTTCATAGCTCAGCTCGCCATTTTCGGTGCGCGCGGTTGGTATCTCGTTGGTGGAGGCATTCGCAACATGAGGTGGCTGCCAATCAATCCTGGCACGGACCCCTATCCGGATGACGACCTCGTCTCGGACCTGCTGCATTTGACGCTGCACGACATCCGGAGCGAGCCGGATTGGTGCGGCTATCGTCTTGTCTCCATGGTGTACAACGCTTTCAACTTGGGGGAGGACGCCATGGTTCCAGAATTTGACCGAGAGCGGCGCGAGTTGGTGTTACAGGGTTAATCCCAATGCCAGTCAGTTAAGCGATTTCCCCTGTGACATCGATCTGTTGCGTGGATGCAGAGTTTCGCTTTCCACGGTTCCTGTTGTAGTGGCTCATCTTGATCTTCACGTGTCTCGGATAGCGTCGTTCGGAACGGCGCTCGGGAAGAATGAGCACGTCGAGAGTTGAGCGGAACTCGGCGAGATGCTTCGGAAGGTTTGCTGGCGAGCGGGTGATCGAGGCAGTGAGCCAGAAGTTCCGAATCCAGAGTAGGGATGACCGGAAGCTTATCCGCTTCGGCGGCAGCCCGTGTGCTTCTGCCGCCAAAAGCATTTCTCGGCGGACGAGGTTGTAGGTCAACAGTTGCCCCCAAAGTTCCTGATAGACACCTTCGGGTTTTTTGCTGCGCAGGCACTCTTTGCGCTCAAGCATGTGGGTCTTGAGCTCGTCAAACCCGATTTCTAGTTCCCAGCGCTCATGGTACAAAGTGATCAACTCCTTGGCTGGATATTCGATCGGGTCCAAGAGGCTAACGAACATGCGACTCGGTTTGCCGCCGGGAAGCTTGTAGTCGATGACCCGAAGGAGAATTGATTTGGGAAGCTCGGGATGTTCTTTTCGGAGCTTCTTGTGAGGACGCACAAGAGCGAGAGCAGAACCATCGGACAGAACCTTGATGATTTCGTACGTGAGGTTCTTCCTTGCACGGATCATGATGTAACGTTCGGTGCCGCCACTGAGCAGTTGGTTGATCCATAGGTAGGCATAGAAACCTCGGTCTACAATCGTCAAGCTATGGTCAGGGATCTGGCAGGTTAGAGGATTGACGAGTGTCTGCTCCCCTTGCGACCAAGGGCCGGCCTCGGCACCCGTCAAGAGTCTATTGGATAGATTCATCAAGCCGACAACGCGTAGTTGAGGATAGCCAGCATCGCTGCTTCCATTCCTGCCCCCGGGCTTGCCAAAGTGCGTGAAGTTTTCGTCCGAGTCCTGAACACGAAGGTGGGTACCATCAATGCCGTACAAACTCAGACCGTGGTATCCGCCAAGCCCGGGTGTCTCCCCCCATGCGCCTGCCACTTTTTCAAAGAGCCATCGCAACGGTTGCGGACCCAATCGATAACGCGCCTGCGGTACCGCGCTGGGTGCCAACCGCTTCACGCCAGGCAGGACCAAGTTGAGGTGATCTACGACATCAGTGATTGAACGGTCGGCGAAGAGGCACATACCGATCACCATCCATACCGCTTGGTCCGCCGGCAATTTGCGTCGCCGAATGGATGCCGACCCCGTACTCTTGAGAGCCTCTTCAATCCATTCAGGATCCAACGATGCGGCAAATCGTTCGAGTCCCCCTTCGGGACCAAGTTCGTTCAGGGCACGGAGGGCATCATCGAGTGCCGAAGCTCTCATAGCTTCGTCGAGTAGAGAGCTCGGATTCGCTTCTGGTGTCATGGGCGACCTCCATCGCATTAAGGAGATCGCCACATCCTGATCTTCTCCAAAGGGAATGAAAAGCTCAAAATCTACAGCACGAAAACCTCGATCATCTCAGGCACTTGCGGCTTAACTGATCGGCATTGC
>JAZFTL010000175.1:0-2901 GCA_036446675.1 Thermoanaerobaculia bacterium | reverse complement strand
ACGTGGATGTGAGCTACATCGCGCCGGCCGAGGGAGAGGTCAGCTGGAATTGCGGACACGGGATCGGGGCCGACGCCACGAACGTGGACGCTGCGTACGCGCTGATCAACCACTACATGTCGGTCGAGGCGCAAATCGCCTTTGCTGATGAAGAGGACTACCTGGCATCCAACTCTCGAGTTGTCGAGGAGGGGGACCCGGACGTCGTCGCGGCCGTCGGACTCGCTTCTCCTGGGGGTTCATTCTCTGGGACGATCTACGAGGGCGAGCCTGAACTGGACGACTTTTGGCTCGACGAGTGGCGCAGGTTCCGGTCTTCGTGAGAGGCGTTCGTTGGACTGCTGCGGCTTCGGAATGAGCCAGGGCAGTGATCGCTAGTAGAAACATTGGAAAGGGCACCGGACCGAGTCCGGTGCCCTTTCTCACCCGTCGCCGGCGACTGAGAATTGCTCAGACCCTGCAGGGTTTACTGCTCGTGTTCGTGATGGTGGTGCTCTTTGCACCGCTCATCGTTCTGGCCGTCTTCAGCTTCAACGACTCAAAGATTCTCTCATTCCCCCTAAGGGGTTTTACGACCGACTGGTATTCGAAGGCATTTGCCGACGACTCACTGATGGAGTCGCTGTTCAACTCGATAAAGGTCGCGGCGGTCGTCACCCCTGTCTGCGTCTTCCTCGGATTGTTGTCGGGTATGGGACTCAGTCGTTTCCGATATCGCGGCCGCGGCGCGATCGCTGGCTTCATCGGGCTGCCTTTGGTGATGCCGTGGCTCGTGATCGGCATCGGCGGACTCATCTTCTTTTCTCAACTCCAGGTCAAGCTGTCGCTATTCACCGCTGGAGCCATGCATGTGGTCATCGCATTCCCCCTGGTGACGGCGCTCGTTGCGGCCCAATTGATGAGACTCGATCCGGCGCTCGAAGAAGCGGGACTCGACTTGGGCGCAACTCGGCGCGACACGCTCCGGCTGATAGTGCTGCCGCTTCTCATACCCACTCTTGCTGCTTCGACGATCTTCGTGTTCAGCTGGTCTTTCAACAACTTCGTGGTCTCCTTCTTCACCCTCGGCTTTGAGAACACATTCCCGATTTGGGTCTTTTCCTCGCTGCGAAAGGCGCGAGCGCTGCCCGTGGTCAACGCGATCTCGACGCTCGTATCGATCGTGCAGGTCGCCATTGTCTGGGGTACCTGGAGGCTGCTGCGTTGGCAGGCCGAGCGCAGCGGACAAGACTTCCGTGAAATCCTCGGTGGGGGGACAGCCTGATGGCCATGAGAGACACCGAGCCAATCCCGTTGACGCCGCTCGCTGGCGAGCACCGCCGTCGCTTCAATTGGACCCCACTGGCCTACATGTCTGGTCCGATGGGGGTGTTGCTGCTGTTCTTTGCCGGACCCCTGCTCATTCTCGCCTACTTCTCATTCGGCGACCGGACCCGGACCGGCACCGGCGGGTTTACCCTCGATAACTTCGGCACCCTTGGAGAGCCCTTCTATCGCAATGTCGCTTTGGACACTCTGTTCATTGCCGTCGTCGCTATGACCGTGGTCTTCTCGATTGCCTACCCGTTGGCGTACTTCATTGCGTTCCGGGCCAGGGGATGGGAGATCCCGCTGCTCTTGATCCTTGCCCTCTCTGATGAACTCAATCCCATTGTCCGAATCTTTGCCTGGAAGGTCGTCTTGGGGCGCGAGGGCGTCATCAACACGTTTCTGGGATGGCTCGGCCTGATCGATGATCCGATCGAGTGGCTCATCTTCACGCAGTTCAGCGTGATCGTGGTGCTTTCGGCAGGTTGGATCGCCTATGCCGTCTTGCCGATCTACGGAGCGATGAAGACGATAGATCCTGCGGTACTCGAGGGGGCACAGGACTTGGGCGCTGGTTGGTTCACCACTTGGCGCAAGATCCTGCTGCCCCTGACTGCAACCGGATTCATGGCAACGATCATCATCGTCTTTGTGCCGATCCTCTCGGACTTCGCCGCCCCTGCTCTGGTCGGCGGTACCCAGGGCGTGATGCTGTCCGGCGTCATCGAAGAGGAATACCTCACGCGGGGTGACTGGGGTGTGGGATCAGCGCTCACATTCGCGCTGCTACTGGCGTCGGCAGGCATTGTGTGGCTCAGCTACAAGATTTCGAATGTCAAGCGTCTACAGACTAATCGGGAGTAGAAAGTGCGGGAGGAGTTGACCTATGAGTGAGAACGCTCACGAGTTGGTTCACGTGACCAAGCGATTTGGCAGCAAAGTGGTCGCCGTCGACGACGTCAGCATTGCTGTGGCAAGAGGCGAGTTCTTCTCGCTCCTCGGTCCAAGTGGTTGTGGAAAGAGCACCACCCTCCGGATGGTCGCTGGGTTCGAGGAACCCTCAGCTGGCGACATTCTCCTCGATGGGAGCCGCGCGAACGACGTCCCGCCCTTTCGACGCGATACCAACATGGTCTTTCAGAACTACGCCCTCTTCCCGCACATGTCAGTGTTCGACAACGTGGCCTTCGGGCCGCGCCGTGCGAGACTTTCGAGCACCGAAGTAACCGCACGAGTGAGGGAATCCCTGACGACCGTGCGTCTCGACGAGTTGGCGGATCGCGTCCCCAGTCAGTTGTCGGGCGGACAGCAGCAGAGGGTCGGCTTGGCACGAGCGATTGTCAACCATCCGGCCGTACTCTTGCTCGACGAACCGCTCGGAGCGCTAGATCTCAAGCTACGCCAAGACATGCAGATCGAATTGAAGCGAATTCAGCGCGAGGTGGGCATTTGCTTCCTATATGTCACGCATGATCAGGAGGAGGCACTCACGATGTCCGATCGCATCGCCGTGATGCGCGATGGTCGAATCGAGCAGGTGGATAGCCCCGAGGATCTGTACCTCCGCCCGGCTAGCACCTACGTGGCCGACTT
>JAZFTL010000174.1:0-5018 GCA_036446675.1 Thermoanaerobaculia bacterium | reverse complement strand
AATGGCCTCCTCGAACCTCCGCTCGTTTACCGCCAACTGCCCGGCGGCATATAGTCCGTAGGCTTCGGCCGAGTCGGTCAGTGAGTGCGCCAGATCGATCGCCAGCCCCTCGTCGACTTGACCGACAGAGAGCTGCCCGCTCACCTTGGTGGCGATCTCGCCCGCCATCGCAAACAGGGCGGATTTGCCGGCGCCCTCAGCGCGCATCGTGCCGAGGGTGTTGCCGCTCGCCACGTCGACGAGCTCCGCCGTCAGCAGCAGTAGTTCGTCGTTCTGCATGACCTGCCCGACCACCATGGTGCTCGCCCCCGCGATGCGTGCAGCCTTGGCGGCCAAGGTCGGATCGAAGCCACCATCGACTGCCCCGGCCTCCTTGAGCGAGGTTCGCACCTTGGCGCTCGAGACCAGCTCGATCCCCCCGGAGTCGCCGAGGCCGGTGGTGATCAGGCCGGCCAGCATGCGGCTGAGCTGCTCGGAGTCGGTCGGGTCGCCGAGGTTCTCGAAGCCGATTACCGCGACCGGTCCCCTTGGGCCCTCCGGATCAGGCGTACCGACCGGTGTCAGTGCATCGCCACGACCGAACAGCCAGATCGCGCCCGCTATTGCAAGGGCCGCGACAGCAACGACACCGACAATCGGCCCGATTCGTCGACCGGAGGAAGCAGGCCGGACGGCCGGTGACGGCCCGATTCCGGATAGGGTCGAAGCCATTTCGACTTCACCCGATGCGATCTCGCGCCGCAGCTCGTCGAGCTCATTACGCACGTCGAGGGCCGACTGGTAGCGTCGATCGGGTTCCTTGGCCAGGCAGTGGTTGACGATCCGGGAGAGGTGCCGCGGCAAGTTCTGCCGGACGTCGGTAAGAGGCGGTGGCATGTCGCGCAGTATCGACGTAATGGTGGAGATCGGGGTGTCGCCTTCGAACGGCCGGCTGCCGCTCGCCATCTCATAGAGCAGCACCCCGAGCGCGAACACGTCGGAGCGCGCGTCGACCGGCTTGCCCTCGGCCTGCTCTGGGGACATGTAGGCGACGGTGCCGAGGATCTTCCCTGCGGCGGTCGCCGTCGCGGTCTGCGCTTCGCTGGCAGCACTGGCTCCGATCGCAGATTCGGCCAACTTGGCCAGTCCGAAATCGAGTACTTTGACCCGCCCCTCGTCGGTGACCATGACGTTGTCGGGCTTGATGTCGCGATGAGTGATTCCCTTGCTATGAGCCGCGGCCAGCGCGTCGGCCAGCGGCACGGCGATCTCGAACAAGCGATCCAGGGCGATCCCGCCGTTGGGGATGAGCTGGGTCAGCGTCTTGCCTTCGACCAGCTCCATGGTGATGAAGTGGGTCTCCTCGTACTGCTCGACGCTGTGGATCGTGACGATGTTGGGGTGGTGGAGAGCCGCGACAGCCTGGGCTTCACGCTCGAAGCGCATGCGCCGTTCGGCATCTCGGGCGAAGTCCGCCGGCAACACCTTGAGTGCTACGTCCCGATTGAGCTTGGTATCGCGGGCGCGGTAGACCTCACCCATGCCACCTTTTCCCAACCGATTCCCAACCTCGTAGTGGCCGAGGCGACTACCCCTGCTTAATTCCATGGAGCGGAGTATAGCGGCTCAGGCTTTCCGTCGCCCAGATTCTTCCGCTGCGGCGGCTAGGGAGCCTCCTTTCTCTATAACGATACCCAAGATGCTTTGTCCGCCTTCTCCTTCAGGCGACGGCGGTCAGTGTCGACTAATCAGCTTGGCAGTAGGAAAGTAGAGGTTCTATATGGATAGCCGCGGTGGGTTCGGCAGGCTCGCCGGGGAGACAAGTGGTTTGGTGTGTTGAGGGTTTATCATAAGCGAGTTATGATTATGCGATGAAGCGGAAGGAGCTACCGGAGCAGAGGGTGAGGGCCTATCTCGCTCGGATCGGGCGACGTGGAGGCCAGAAGAGCCGACGCAAGCTAGGCAGCGATACGGCTCGAGAGATGGTGCGGATTCGGGAAGCCCGGAGGGCCTTCCAACGGTTTCACGCTGCCTGTTTTTGGTCCAGTGACCCCGAATTCCGGGTTGATACAAGCGACGTTGCCTGGGTCGTTGAGCAGCTCCGCAAACACGGGGGGCGTGAAGCCTGGGAGGTTGCGGAGGCACTGTGCCGCTAACGGAATTCCAGGCAAACCTGGCCCGGGCGCTCTCTGAGAATCGGAGCTTCGATTCCTATCTTGCCGGCGGGGCAGCGATATTGATAGAACCCAAAACGACACGCTTCAGCCGCGATCTCGACTACTTTCACGACTCCGAAGAACGCGTCGTCGAGGCCTTCGATGCAGACCGGAGACTGCTCGAGCGCCGCGGATATAGCGTCGAAGTCAACCTCAACCAACCCGGCTATATTCGGGCTGTTGTGGCCAGAGAAAGAGAGGCCACGAAAGTCGAGTGGGCGCAGGACTCGGCCTGGCGGTTCATGCCGACGATGAAGGACGAGAGGGTCGGCTGGGTGCTGCATCCGGTGGATCTCGCCGTCAACAAGGTCCTCGCCTTGGCTGGGCGGGAGGAGCCGCGAGACCTTCTGGATGTGCTCTACATCCACGAGCACGTGTTGGTGCTGGGAGCACTGTGCTGGGCAGCCTGTGGCAAGGACCCGGGATTTACGCCGCTCTCACTCCTGGAATTACTTAGAAGGAGAGGCCAACTGCGGGGCGAGGACCTCGACAGGCTTGATCTCGCTGAGCCCCTCGAGCTGCCGCTGCTCAAGAAGTCATGGCTCCAGGCACTCGACTCGGTGAAGGCCTTCGTCGCGTCGCGCCCATCGCCCGAGGTCGGTTGCCTCTACTACAGCGCAGCAGAGCACGCGTTTGTAGACCCTGGAGCTGTAGACCCTGCATTCGCGACCGAAGTGAGGCCACACTTTGGAAGACCTGGCGGTGTGCTGCCGCGGGTCGCCGACTCCTAGTTTCGGAGCCGCTGCACCAATTCAAAAGAGACCACGAAAAGAAGCACACCAAGACCGCCCGACCGGAATTCTTCGGCCACCGACACAACTCCCAAGCACCTGGCGCGAACTTGGGATGGTTGAGCGCTGCACCGGCCTGGGCCTCGCGCTCCAAGCGCATGCGGCGCTCGGGATCTCCGGCAAAGTCGGCCAGTAATACTTTGAGAGCCACCTCGCGATTGAGTTTGGTGTCGCCGGCGCGGTAGACTTCTCCCATTCCACCCTTGCCCAGCCGATCCCCAACCTCGGAGTGGCCGAGGCGACTACCAGTGCGTAATTCCATGCGGCGGAGCATAGCGGCTCAGGTCCTCCATTTGTCATTCCGAAGAGCTGCAAGAAGATGAGCACGGGGACGAGGCTCTCCCGTTCCGCGGGTCTTATCGCTTCATGTTCAGATGCTGCGTTTCGCTGGATCCCACGATCAGTTCATGGCAGATTTAGTCACGCTGTGGAGAATCTCTGAGCGCACCGTTCTAAACTATAGCTTTTGTATGCTGCGATCCCGTCGCCCAGATCTCTCAGCTGCGGCGGCTTTGGCGCCGCCGGTCGTGACGACAACAGAGAAGACTACCGGGCCTACGCCGCTTGCAGTCAGGATGAGAAGAGCAGAATTGATTCGTAGCATCGACTAGGCACGATAAGATCTCCCTACAATCTCTCGCTGCACCTCTTGACCCAAGTCGAGGATCACTGAATCGGATGATCGGCACGACCCTTTCCCATTTCAAGATAACCGCCAAACTCGGCGAGGGTGGCATGGGTGAGGTCTATCAAGCGACAGACACCAAGCTGGATCGCGAGGTAGCGATCAAAGTCCTGCCGGAAGAATTCACCCGCAGTCCTGAGCGCCTCGCCCGCTTCCGACGGGAGGCGAAATTGCTGGCGTCCCTGAGCCATCCCAACATCGCTGGAATCTACGGGCTGGAGGAGTCAGGGGACTCGCAGTTTCTGACGCTTGAGCTGGTGGAGGGGGAGAACCTTGCGGAGCGGCTCGAGCGTGGGCGAATCGAGGTCGATGATGCGCTGGAACTGGGCCGCCAGATGGCGTCGGGCCTGGAAGCCGCACACGACCGGGGAATTGTTCATCGGGACTTCAAACCGGCCAACGTGATGGTGACGCCTGATGGACAGGCCAAGATTCTGGACTTCGGGCTGGCCAAGGCCCGCGACACTTCTATTCAGCCTACCGATCTCAGCCAGGCACCTACCCTGACCGCGCCGATGACTCAGGCCGGCGCGATTCTGGGGACCGTGGGCTACATGAGCCCGGAGCAGGCAAGAGGTGAAGAGACCGATCGGCGCACCGATATCTGGGCCTTTGGTGTCGTGTTCTGGGAGATGTTGACCGGGAAGCGGCTGTTTCGGGGCAAGACGGCATCCGACGTTTTGGCAGCGGTGCTGGGCGGTGTGGTGGATTGGGATCTGCTCCCAGTCGGGACGCCGGACTCGGTGCGGTGGATTCTGCATCGGTGCCTCACCGCAGATGTGACGCAACGTTGGAGAGATATGGGCGACGTTCGGATTGAGATTGAACGTTGCCAAGAGGGTGGAGAACACTACCCGGTCTCCAGCGACGCGGCAAGTCGGCAACCCGCGAAGAGCGCTCCAGCAAGGCTACTCTGGCTCCTCGTCGGAGTTCTCGTCATCGCGCTTGCATTGGTCGGAGTGCAGGGCCTTCGATGGAGTGATGAGGTACATCCCATCCTGAGATTGGAAATTGACCTCTCTTCGGTAGGGGCCCTGGCGCAGCGCGGGGGTCCGTCGATGACGCTCTCACCGGACGGTTCGAAACTTGCGCTCGTGGCAGGCGATCCTCCGAATACCAAGCTCTACATCCGCAGTCTGGATAGCCTCGAAGCGATACTACTGCCGGGCACCGAAGGAGTGTTGAACCCGTTCTTCTCTCCCGATGGTCAGGAGATCGGCTTTTTTGCTCAAGGTAAGCTGAAGCGGATCTCAGTATCTAGCCCGCGAGCCCAGACGATCTGCACCGCGGCTTTTGGACTGGGCGGCAGTTGGGGATCTGATGGGACGATTGTATTTGCGACCGCGG
>JAZFTL010000173.1:0-4980 GCA_036446675.1 Thermoanaerobaculia bacterium | reverse complement strand
CAAGAGTATCCAGAGATAGTCGTTGATCCGAGGTGATTTCTGTCGATCCATGTTCTGGCTGACACCGCTGGAGAATCGAACGGAGCACCGACCATGGATCGGAGAGAGCTTACCTTAATTCTCCTTCGGTGCGCCGCTTTGAAGATGCTGGAATTGGGCAGTGAGGATTGAGGAATTACAGTGGTCGAGGTTAGACTATTGAACTTAGGGTGGTGAGACCTGTAGGGCTTGCTCGGTCCCGAACTCTCAATCCTGTTTAGAGGAGGAGCATGGAAAATATTGGTCCGATCATCAGCAAGTACGGTGTACAGAGGCATGGGGTGGAGGGCGCTTCCAAGGTTTACTGGAATCTGCCCGCGGCTAGAATCTATGAGCATGTGGCGCGTAATCGAGAAGGCCTTATCAGCCTCGACGGACCCTTGGTTACGATGACCGGCCGGCACACCGGCCGTTCCCCGAACGATCGTTTCCTAGTGCGAGACGCAACGAGTGAGCACGATGTGTGGTGGGGCAAAGTCAATCGTCCGATCACTCCCGAGCAGTACCACGATCTCAAGCGCCAATTGCTTGCCTACTTCAGTGGCCGCGAGATCTACGTGTTTGATGGCCACGCCGGAGCGGATGTGGCCCACAGGCTTTCGGTGCGAGTTGTAACCGAATTCGCTTGGCACAGTCTTTTTGCTCAGAACATGTTTCGGAGGGAGTCGGATCCTGAGATCTTGAGAAATTTCGAGCCCGAGTTTACGGTGCTGTCGGCACCTGGGTTTCACGCCGATCCTGAGACGAGTGGACTGGCAAGTTCTACCTTTATCATTCTGAACCTGTCCGAGCGTTGTGTGCTGATTGGCGGAACATCCTATGCCGGTGAAATTAAGAAGAGCATCTTCACTGTGATGAACCATCGGTTGCCGGAGCAGGGGGTCTTACCGATGCACTGTAGTGCGAATTATGGCGCCGATGCGTCGGAAGTCTGCCTGTTTTTTGGATTGAGCGGCACCGGCAAGACAACGCTGTCGGCAGATCCCGATCGGACATTGATTGGTGATGATGAGCACGGGTGGAGCGACCAAGGTGTCTTCAACATGGAGGGTGGGTGCTACGCGAAGGTCATTCGCCTGAGTCCCACAGGTGAGCCGGACATCTACGCTACGACTCGGCGATTCGGCACCATATTGGAGAATGTCGTGATCGATCCCGAGACCCGTCGAATTGACCTTGACGACAGTAGCTTGACGGAGAACACCCGGTCCAGCTATCCGATTGGTCAGATTAGCAATGCCGATCTAGACGGTCGTGGTGGACATCCAAGGAATGTGATTTTTCTGACCTGCGATGCCTTTGGGGTGCTGCCTCCGATCGCAAAGCTCGACCGAGCGCAGGCGTTGTATCATTTCTTGAGCGGGTACACCGCCAAAGTAGCAGGGACTGAAAAAGGAGTCACTGAACCGACGGCGACGTTCAGCACTTGTTTTGGTGCTCCTTTCATGCCGAGGCACCCGAGTGTGTATGCCGAGATGTTGGGAGAGAAACTAGACAAGCATGGAGTCCGAGTCTGGATGATCAACACCGGCTGGACCGGGGGGCCGCACGGGATCGGCGGCCGGATTCCACTGGATTTGACGCGGCGCCTGGTTGGGGCGGCTCTCTCAGGAGAACTCGACGAAGTCGATAGTGCAGCGGATTCGATTTTTGGAATCAGCGTACCGACTCAGATAACCGGCGTCCCGAATACAATTCTTCGGCCCCGAGACACTTGGCGAGATCCGTCGATCTACGATGCCAAAGCGGCGGAATTAGCGGAGATGTTTCAGAACAACTTCCGACAGTTCGCGGATCGGGTTGGAGCGGAGGTGCTGAAAGCAGGCCCGGTCGTGAGGTAGCCAGGCGAACAGATCGAGCCCAAAACAGGGGCGATGCCCTGCGTGCGCGGGCTCTTGGAGTCCCGCCGGCGCTTGCCGCCGGTCTTCGTAGACTGCCGATCAATCTTCGAGGACGAAGGTGATTTTCATATTGACCCGATAATTGGAAACGGTACCATCGGCTACGTCGACTTTCATCTCACTAATCCAGGCTCCCGTAATATTCTTCAGAGTCTTGCTGGCACGCTCCACTCCAACCCTGGTGGCGTCGTCAAAGCTCACGGGTGAAGAGGCTGATATTTCGCTGATCTTGGCTACGGTCATGGTGATCTCCTCTTGTTTTAGCGATATTGTGATTGGTAGTCGATGCGCGTCAAGCCTAACATGCAACTCCGGATTGGCTCTGAGTGCTTGGTGGAGTGAACATGATCTAGAGAGAATGGGTGCTGTAGCGACGGATGAGGATACCGCCAGTGAGTCAGGTATTGGCAGTGAAGGTGGCAGAGCGGCTGCGGAGCGCCCTTTCTGGGCTGCACTTCGATTCTCCGGTTACCCACGTGTACAACCCGCTGGAGTACGCTTGGTCGAGTCATCTGGAGTATTTAGAGCGGTACGGCGCTGGTCCCAAAGAGGTTATTTTTCTGGGGATGAACCCTGGACCGTGGGGAATGGCTCAGACCGGTGTTCCGTTTGGCGAAGTCGCGGCGGTGAGGTCGTGGCTGGGCATCGAGACAGCGGTCGGACGACCGCCTAACGAGCACCCTAGACGGCCGGTTGAAGGGTTTGCCTGTCCGCGGAGCGAGGTAAGTGGTCGGCGGTTGTGGGGGTGGGTGCGTCGCCGTTTCAATACTCCTGAAAGGTTCTTTGCGCGATTCTTCGTCGCGAATTACTGTCCGTTGATGTTTCTCGAAGCGTCGGGCCGTAACCGGACCCCTGATCGCCTGCCCGTAGGGGAGCGCACTCCTCTACTGCGAAAGTGTGATCGAGCCCTACGGGAATTGGTTGAAGTTCTCGAGCCCAAATGGGTAGTTGGGGTCGGGCGATTCGCCCAGCAACGCGCTCGCGAGGCCTTAAATGGACTCGACCTTTCTATTGGAAGAATCCTGCATCCGAGTCCGGCGAGTCCGGCCGCGAATCGGGGTTGGGAAGAGCGGGTCGAGGCGGAGTTAAAGGATCTGGGTATCTCTCTGAGGTAGACTGTCCAGTCTTCTTTTCCTGATTCTCGAGGGGTGAGTGCAATGATTCCTGTGAAACCGCACCTGGCCGAAACCGCACACGTAGGCTCCCTGGCTGAGTATGAGCGTCTCTATCGGGAATCTCTTGATCGTCCGGAAGAATTTTGGAGGAAGCAGGCCGAGCTACTGACCTGGTTCCAGCCACCACAGACGATTCTGGACTCTGCTATGGATGAGGTTGATTTTTCTTGGTTCGGTGGCGGTCGCCTAAACGCTTGCTTCAATTGTGTAGATCGGCATCTCCCAACTCAGGGAGACAAGACTGCGATTATCTGGGTATCCGACGAAGTAGGTGAGTATCGACATATTTCATATCGAGAATTGAAACAACAGGTTGCCAAAGTTGCCAACGTACTGTTGGCGCATGGGGTGCGCAAGGGAGATCGAGTGGCGATCTATCTCCCGATGATTCCTGAGTTGGCGTTCACGATGCTGGCCTGTGCCCGGATCGGCGCGGTCCATTCGGTGGTCTTCGCGGGATTTTCTGCGGAGTCATTGCGCGAGCGCATTCTCGACGCCGGCTGCAAAGTTGTGGTCACTGCGAATGAGGGGTTGCGAGGCGGCCGCACTATTCCGCTGAAAGCCATCACCGACGACGCGATTCAAGGTCTGGAGATTGTGGAAACAGTGTTGGTGGCACGCCGGACAGAGGTTGAAGTTCCGATGACGCCGGGACGAGATTTCTATTTGGATGCCGAGATGAAAAGACAACGGCCCAACTGCCCTGTCGAGTGGATGGACTCGGAGTCACCCCTGTTTATTCTCTACACTTCCGGCTCGACTGGGCGGCCCAAAGGAGTGCTCCACACAACCGCCGGCTATCAGCTCTACGCCGCCCTCTCACATAAGATGGTCTTCGATCTGCAACCCGACGACATCTATTTCTGTGCGGCGGATATCGGCTGGATTACCGGCCACAGCTACATCATTTACGGACCTCTGGCGAACGGTGCGACCACAGTGATGTTCGAATCGGTCCCCACCTATCCGGATGCGGGGCGCTACTGGAGGGTGGTGGACGACTTGGGGGTGACGATTTTCTATACGGCACCGACCGCCATCCGGGCGATAGCCCGAGAGGGAGATCAATGGGTTCAGCAATATTCAAGGAGTACTTTGCGAATTCTTGGGACGGTCGGAGAGCCGATAAGTCCTGACGTGTGGCTCTGGTACCATGACGTAGTCGGCAGCGGTCATTGCGCTATTGTCGACACCTGGTGGCAGACTGAAACCGGAGGAATCTCGATCACCCCTCTGCCCGGAGCGACCCCCACCAAGCCGGGGTCGGCGACCTTGCCGTTCTTTGGAATCGAGCCCGTCATCGTCGACGACGATGGCGAGGTTCTCGAAGGCTTAGACGTGAGGGGAAATCTCTGTCTCAAACGACCTTGGCCGGGCCAGGCTCGGACGATTTACGGTGACCATGCTCGCTTCAAGGAGACCTATTTCTCACGGTTTCCGGGGCTCTATTTCACCGGCGACGGATGTCGGCGTGATGAGGACGGCTACTATTGGATCACCGGGAGAGTGGATGATGTCTTGAACGTTTCCGGCCATCGGCTGGGGACCGCGGAATTGGAAAGTGCGCTCGTGGAACACGAGGCGGCCGCCGAGGCAGCCGTGGTGGGCTTCGATCATGAAATCAAGGGAACAGGTATCTGCGCCTTCGTCATCGTGAATCCCGACTACGAAGCTCGCGATCATGATGAACTTGCGATCGAACTCAAATTACAGGTGCGCAAGGCGATCGGCCCATTTGCGGTGCCGGATAGAGTGCAAATCTCGACAGGCCTTCCGAAGACTCGATCCGGCAAAATCATGCGGCGTATTTTACGCAGCATTGCCAATGGCGCATACGACGACTTGGGAGATGTATCAACTTTGGC
>JAZFTL010000172.1:0-3372 GCA_036446675.1 Thermoanaerobaculia bacterium | reverse complement strand
AAAGATCTCGTGCCGCAGATTCCGTTAGTCGTCGTCTGCCTCAGTCTGCTCCATCTGCTCCAGTCTCCATTTGGCCATCTGATTCTCCGGGTCGAATTCTAGAGCCCGCCGATAGCTTTTTGAGGCAGCCTCCTCGTCGCCGGCCTGAAGGTGCGCATCACCCATCGCGGCAATGGTGTCGGCCGAATCTGCGAAATACTCCTGATTGAGCTCTAAGACCGTCAGAGCGTCATCGGTTCGGCCGCCTCGAGTTAGATCTCGCGCAAGGCGAACCAGAGTCTGCTCTCTGAAGTCGTAAAGACCCGCGCCGTAGTGTTCAGCTCGCAGGTCCCGATAGTTTTCCAGCGCCGCCGCGGTTCCTTCGGCGCCTGCCACAGTCCCCAGCTGCACCGAGATATTTCGAGGCGGCGTCGACTGTCCATGGTGACAGGTATAACAGGAGACGATCTGATGGCGCTCGCCTTCTTCGACAACCGGTAGTTCGCGGAGAAGATCTCGGTTGATGGCCCGCGACATTTCGAGCATTCTTCGGGCGGTGCGCTTGGTCGGTTTCTCGTCCGAAGCGAAATCCATTCCGACCAAATTATCCGACCCCACGTGGCAGTGGGTGCAGCGCACGCCTAGCCCGCCGGCCCAGTTTTTCATCGTTCCGACCAAGCGACCCTTGTCGATATCCTCGGGGAGTAGTTGAAGGTTGGTGAAAGTATCGGGTATCTGGCCGATCGCCGGCTGGACGATCATCAGTGAAAGAAGAAGCAATAGAGCAACGGAACAGCGAACTAGAATCATTTCTTGAATCCTCCCGAGTATTGATCTCGGAGCTAGCTGCCATGCGCAGGTCGCAATGGATCGACCCGTGATCGAAGGTATCAGAGCAGACGAACGCGAGATCTTCGCTACTAGTACGGATTAATAGAGTTATGGTTGAGAATCGGTGACTACCGAAGACTCCCCAAACTCTTCCTGGCTTCATGCGTATCATTGCCTATGATTCGGCGTCCTCTTCTCGGAACCGTTCTAGTTTCTCTCATTCTGACAATGCAGGTCGCTGCAGATGCTGTTGCGGAGAAGATGGAGATCGAGCCACCGGGACGGTTTGCGAAGCTCTGGCAGGTCTATTGGAAAGCAGGAACTGCCCACCAGGCGCAGCGTGCGAGCCGTAAATTAGTGGAGTCTGGAATCGGCTTTGATGAGGCCCATGCGGGATTAGCCAGAGGTCGACCCTATGGAGGAAAGGTCAGGCGGGGCCTGAGTCGCAAAGCACGAGTCGGCCGCGGCGGCTTGCAACACCTCTACGCGGTAGTGGTGCCCGAGGACTACAGTTCCGAGACTTCCTATCCGGTCACTTTCTATCTTCATGGCGGGGTCTTGCGGCCCGCCCCGAGCCGGTCGGATACCTGGTGGCCCGGCGCTCTCGTCGACTCCGCCACAAGCGAAATCGTCGTCATTCCGGCCGGTTGGTCGGAATCGCTCTGGTGGCAGGCTCACCAGGTTGAGAATCTGGCAAACATTCTAGATCGCCTGAAACGCACCTACAACATCGACGAGAATCGGGTCTCATTGATGGGGGTATCCGACGGCGGGACTGGGGCCTACTTTCAGGCCTTTCGGGCTACCACCCAGTGGGCATCATTCCTTTCATTCATTGGCCATTCGCGGGTCTTGGGCAGCGACAGCATCAATGCCGACGGTGATATGTTCGCGGTAAATCTTTCGAACAAGCCCTGGTTCGTCGTCAATACCGGCAACGACCGGCTCTACCCGTCGTATGTGGTCGTGCCCTATCTCGAGCTTTTTGAATCTGTCGGTACAGAAATAGTGTTTCGCCATCAGCCCGACTTCGGTCACGACCTCCGCTGGTGGCCCAACGAAGAGGATCGGATCAATCGGTTCATAGAGAATCACCCGAGGAACCCGTTGCCCGATCGAATCGTCTGGGAAACCGAACGGGTGGACCGCTACAACCGGGCTCACTGGGTGGTAATCGATGAGCTGGGACCGGTTCCCGGCGAGAGTGATCTACCCGGCCTGAATTCCATCTCGGTGATTCCACGAGGTCCCAGCCTCGGCATCTCTCCAGATCCTCAAAGCACCACAGGGATCGTGGTGAATGCAGTGCAGACCGGTTCCTTAGCGGCCCGAGCAGGAGTTGAACCGGGAGACGTCATCATGGCCGTAGCCGGCGCGCCAACTCCAAATCTAAGTCGTCTTGCCGAAGAGGTTTCCAAGATGGCAGCCTGGGAGTCCGCAATCCCCCTGTCCCTCGAACGCGCCGGAGAATCCCTTGAAATTGTTGTCTATACACCGCCCGCACCTCCGGCTCAGCCGCCCATTCAGGCCTTTCCCAGGTCCGGTCAGTCTGGAAGGGTCGAGGTCTCTCGTAAAGGCAATAAGATCACCGTGCGGTCCGCAGGTGTCCGCACTTTCCGCCTCCTCCTCTCACCGGATCAATTCGACTTCGACCGGCAACTCCAGGTTGACACCAACGGTGTCACTTCGTTTCGAGGCACGATCGCTCCCTCTGTCGGAACTCTGTTCAAATGGGCCGCTATCGACAACGACCGCACCATGCTTTTTGGGGCTGAGCTGGAGGTCCAGGTGGCGGTAGGGAAAGGATCTCTGGTCGGGCCTTGATCGATGGTGGTCTGACGTTCACCCTAATTCTTGCCGGCGACATAGAAACTGATTGCGGTACCGGCACGAGAGGAACGCGAGGAGCAATGGCGCGTTAAACCAAGAGCATTCTTCTGCGCTCGCATCACAGCTTGCGGTGACAGTTCTCGTCAAAGGCTACGGGGGAACGGGATCACCTTGGAGTCAAGCAGGGCGCGGTCACGGGTTACCAGCGGAATCTTCTCGACCACACTCGTTGCGGCGATAAGTTCGTCGGCGGGGTCGCTGCGGATGTCCAGACGGCAGCTTTGGCGACAGACTTCCAGCGTCAAGGGCCAAGTATGGATGCGCTTCAGAGTTCGGCTGACTTTGGGGTGTTCGAGTTCGACATCAATCCGGCCGAGTTGAACCAGCTTCGAGAGTTCCCATAAGACAATGGCAGAGATACTCCAGGGTGTTTTCGAGAGAAGCTCGTGTTCCGTTTCGTCGAGCTCTCCGGTAAGGGCGAAGACCAGAATATGAGTGTCAAGGTTCAGCATTCCATGTCACGCCCGTCGTGAGAATGTCACCTTTGATCTCGATTTCGTCTTTGAGGATACCAATGAGCTGTGCCGAATCTGCAGCGATAGGAATTAGCTTGGCGACCGGCTTTCCACGTTTCGTCACAATGATTCCTTCCGGCCCGACCTCATCCAGAATCGCCAAGCACTTCTCTTTGAACTGAGCTGCCCCAATTGTTCTTGCACTCATGACTTCACT
>JAZFTL010000171.1:0-3246 GCA_036446675.1 Thermoanaerobaculia bacterium | reverse complement strand
TTACATACTGTTCGGTATGTCGCAAACGAAAGCGGCCTCGAGAGGCTTGCAAGGATCGAAGATGTCAGTCAACGCAACCAGAAAGCGCCACCCCGATGAAACCCGCGAGATGATCTTGCAGGCGGCGTTCGAGGAGATCTGGGAGCACGGCTTTCAGGCCGCGAGCCTAGACCGCATCCTCAAGCGCACCGGGGTGACCAAGGGTGCGCTCTACCATCATTTCAAAAACAAGCTCGAGCTCGGCTATGCCGTCATCGAAGATGTCATTCGACCGCAGATGCTTGGCACTTGGCTGCGAGCGATGTCCGAGAGCGATAACCCGCTCGACTGCCTGCGACGGGCCCTCAGATCGATACACAAAGAAAGTGCAGTCCGTGCTTGCCAATGCGGATGCCCGCTGAACAATCTCGCCCTGGAGATGTCGCCGCTAGACGAGGGATTCCGCAAGCGGATCCACGCCACTTTCGAAATGTGGCGCCGCGGCATCGCCCAGGCTCTCCGTCAAGGACAGGCAGAAGGCACGGTACGAAAAGACGTCGACCCGAATCACATGGCCACATTCATTCTGGCTTCCATCGAAGGCACCATCAGCCTGATGAAGACCTCCCAAGATCCAGCCGTATTCGAAGCCTCCTTCGAAGGCTTGGATCGCTTCCTCTCGACCCTCGAGCCCGAAGCAGCGCAGGCGCGAGTCGCATGACCCTAAGAATCCACTCGCACACATTTTCACACCGGAGATACCTAGACTTACATACCAACCAGTCGGTACTAGAAAGCCCTGCACCTCACCCTAGTTTCACCCTCGTAGACATCTTTCACAACTTCCGAATCTTCCCCTAAGGAGCAAGAAGCATGAGTCCCGCACGCACTCCATTCGAAAACTGGGTAGTCCGCTACGGCAATTGGGTGATCCGTCACCGCTGGCCCGTCGTCATCGTTACCATCGTGACCATCGTAGCCCTGGCGGCGGGAGTCACCCACCTCGGCCTTTCTTCCAACTACCGCGTCTTTTTCAGCCCGGACAACCCCGACCTGGCCGCATTCGAAGCCGTCCAGAATATCTACACCAAGAATGACAGCATCATGTTTGTCGTGACTCCGGTCACTCCAGGAGCACCGACGGACGCCGAGTCCTCAGCGGTGGCCGGCGACGTCTTCACCCCCCAGACACTGGCGGCAATCGAAGAGCTCACCGAAAAAGCCTGGCAGATCCCCTACTCCATACGAGTCGACTCGATCACCAACTTTCAGCACTCGGAGGGAGTCGAAGACGACCTCATCGTAGAAGATCTGGTCTCTAATGCCATCACCTACGGCCCCGAGGAACTCGAACGGGCTCGAACGATAGCCCTCGGCCGGCCGGAGCTCAAAGATCGACTGATCTCATCTTCGGCAGCGGTTACCGGTGTCAACGTCACCCTACAGTTACCGGGCGAGAGTGAGGCCGAACTCCCCGCGTCGGTTGCATATGCCCGAAAACTCGTCACCGAACTCGAGACCTCCCATCCGCACCTCGAGATCCGCCTCACCGGCCTCGCGATGCTCAACAACGCCTTTGTGGAGTCCGGCATGAACGACATGAAGACCGTGATTCCTCTGATGTTCGCGGTTCTCATCATCGCCATCACCCTCCTCATTCGCTCGGTGTCTGGAACGCTCACCACCCTCGCCGTCATCGTCATGTCTGCCGCCGCCGGAATGGGCATCGCCGGCTGGTTCGCCGTGGTTTTCCGCGATGGCCGGCTTCTCCTCTCACCGGTGGCTCTACAGGCTCCAACGATGATTCTGACCATGGCAATCGCCGATTCGATCCATCTTCTGGTATCGATGCAAGGAGAGCTTCGCCGCGGCCTATCCAAGGCCGACGCCCTGGTCGAGAGTCTACGCGTCAACTTCGTTCCGGTCATGCTCACCACCCTCACTACGGCGATCGGCTTTCTCTCGATGAATTTTTCGGATTCGCCGCCACTGCGATACCTCGGCAGCATCACCGCCGCCGGAGTGCTTGTTGCCTTTGTGCTCTCCGTGCTCTTTCTTCCCGCAGCCATGGCAATTCTTCCGGTCAAAGTGCGGCGCCAAGCGGCGTCGGCTGACGAAAAAGTATTCTTCGACAGACTCGGCGATTTCGTTGTCGCCCGTGGTAAGCCGCTGCTCTGGGGAACCACCGCCCTGGTTCTCGTTCTCGCCGCAGCAGTACCTATGAATCGGATTGCCGACGAGTACATCAAGTACTTCGACGAGTCCATCTCCTTCCGTACCGACAGTGAGTATGCGATAGCAAACCTCACCGGCATCTATTCCTACCAGATGTCGATCGAGTCGGGAGAGCCTGGTGGAATTTCCAATCCGGCATTTCTAAACACTCTCGACGAGTTCTCCACTTGGCTCCGGGCGCAGCCCGATGTCGTCCAGGTCTCCACTCTCACCGACACTCTGCGCCGTCTCAACATGAACTTACACGGTGAGGACCTGGAGTTCTTCACGATCCCCGCCAACCGGGAGTTGGCGGCCCAGTATCTTCTGCTCTACGAAATGTCGCTCCCTTACGGACTCGATCTGAACAATCAGATTAACGTCGACAAGAGTTCTACTCGCATCATCGTCACCGTCGGGGACATGCAGACCGACGACTTCTTGGCACTCGCTGAGCGCTCAGAGGACTGGCTCCGCACCAATAGCCCGTACGGCGAAACGGCGCGCGCCACCGGCCCATCAATCATGTTCTCCAACATCACCAAGCGCAACATCCGCTCGATGATGGTGGGTACCATTCTGGCGTTCTTGTCGATTTCGGTAGTTTTGGTGGTGTCGTTCAAGAACCTCAAGCTTGGCCTGCTATCGCTAATCCCCAACATCGTGCCCGCCGCCATGGCATTCGGCGCCTGGGGACTGACCGTCGGCAAGGTAGGTTTCTCGGTCTCGGTGGTCGCGGCCATGACGATGGGGATCGTCGTAGACGATACCGTCCACTTCCTGTCGAAGTACCTGCGAGGAAGGCGCGAGAAGCACCTGAGTTCGCCGGATGCGGTGCGCTATGCCTTCTCCTCGATCGGCAAGGCATTATGGGTGACCTCAGCTGTCCTCATCGCCGGATTCCTCGTACTCGCCCAGTCGACGTTCAAACAGAACGCCGACATGGGGTTGTTGGCCGCTATCACCATCGTCTTCGCGCTGATCGCCGACTTCTTCCTCTTGCCACAGCTCTTGATGCTGGTCGACCGCAAGCCGAGCACCGGCCCCCAGATC
>JAZFTL010000170.1:0-2709 GCA_036446675.1 Thermoanaerobaculia bacterium | reverse complement strand
TGGTCTGGGCGATGCCACAGCGATCCGCAAACTTGAGGTCTTCTGGCCGGCGAGCGAAATGCTCCAAGCCTTTGACGACGTTCAGGTCGATGGTTTCTACTCGTTGGAGGAGGGTGGAGCACTACAATCGCTGAGCGCGCTGCTGCCGCCTGAAAACGCCAACCCGAAACCGGGCACCTCTTCAGCGAGTACCACCTCAGCCGGAGGGGGCCTCTAGATTGAGGACTACCAGACCACTTACTCGCCGATATAGCCTAGGCCGCGGAGGAGGTCGAGCATGAGGTCGTCCGCCGGCGAACTTTCCGGGCTCGTTGTCTCTCGGGGCCCGTAGCTCGGTACTCTCTCTACCGGCCGATTCTTGACAAACGATGCGTCGAACGCCTCCGTGAGAACTCTCCCTTCGAGTTCATCGGAGAGCGGCAGACCGAGCAGCCACATTAGGGTCGGCATGAGGTCGTAGGGTGTTGCTCCAACCAGCCTGTAGCCTGGCTTGATCTTCGGACCACGCATGAAAAGGACACCCTTGGCGGAGTAGGAGTGCTCACCTGAGCGCCCGCGGCGCGGGCTTCCAGTGGCTCGCGGCGAGGGTTCCGCGCCGTGATCAGATGCGACGATCACCCAAGTGTCTTCGCTGGTTGCTGCAACGAGTTCGCCCAGCATGCTGTCGAAAGCACGGTAGACCCCTTCCACCAGTCCACGGTCGCGCTCGAGGTTGGGATTGGGCACCGCATAGGCTTCGGGCTCGACGAGATCCCAGGCAAAGTGCTGCACCGGGTCTGGACCGTGGAAATAGACGATCTGAAGGTCGGTAGGCTTTTCGACCATGAGATCCTTGCTTATCAAAAAGAGAGGGTAGTCGACTCGGTACATCGTTTTGAGTAGAGAGTAGTAGTCGCTGAAAAGGTTCCAGTCTGTGGACTTCAGTTCCGCCATCTGGCGGTCGGTGAATTGTCCTCGGAGCTGTAGATTTTCGTAGGAAAAGTCCTCCCGAGAGATCCACCGTTTGGCCAGGATTGGAGCGATCTCTCGAGGATAGAAATCGCGGTCGAAGCTTCTCAGCCGAGCCGGGTCTTCGGTCCACAGTCGGCCGTCTTTGAACATGAATTCGGAGAACGCGGTATTGGCGTGGTCGGAAATCACATATCCGTTGACCGGTTCGGCGGGCCAACTTGCCCAGTAGCCGACGACTCCCACCGTCAGGTCGTTCTGACTGGCAAGCTCCCAGATGGCGCGCGCCTTGCGGCTGCTGCTGGTGACCGGGATCTTGGTGCCGTTGGGCAAAACAGTGACGAAGGACTCGATGCCGTGGTCTTTTGGAGTCCTACCCGTTACGATGGTAGTCCAGATGAGAGGCGACGCGGTTCCTTCCTTGAGGGTGTCAAAGCTGGAGGCGTATGCGCCTTCTTTAATAAGTCGGGCCAAGGTCGGAAGATCGCCCTGCTCGATCAAGGGCCCGATCACTTTCCAGGTGGCGCCGTCAATTCCGACAAAGAGTACCTTCGGGGACTCAACCGAAGCGGTTGATGCCAGGGTGGGCTGAGAGCCCAACGTCAAAGCAGCGCAAAATGCTCCCAAGACGAGGACTGCAGGTCGGCGGCTGTGCATGGTCACTAAGATGTGTTTGGTCGATCTCGCTCTGGACTCGGTACAACCGCCGCGTAGTCTATAGCGTATAAAGAGCAGCAATAGTTTCTGTTAGAATTTTAAGCATGGAACATCGTCTGGAAAAACATCGGGGCTGTTCATTATGTTTAGCAGGAAAGATCTGCATCGGAATCCTTCTAGGTATTGGACTTCCGGCTTATTCGGGCGTCAAGGTGTACAGTGTCGAACAGTCCTACGGACCCTATCGGCTGGCGAGCGAAACCTTACAACAGATGCCCGGGGGATTGGTGCCGGTCCGATTCGAGGAGGCGGTCTGGGTTTTGGGATACTCGACCGAAGTTCTATCGGCAGACGGTGAGGCCTTGAGCACCGACCTTCATTGCCACACCGTAATCAGCAGTTCGATCGCAGGCGGTCATCCGCGGACCGGTGAGCCATTTAGGGGACTCTTCTCCGATGGTTTTACTCAAAGAGTTCAGCTACCGCGAGGCTATGGTCTCTACTACGAGGCCGAGGAAGAGATCAGCGTCATACCGATGTTCAACAATCGAAGCAATTCAATGTTGGACGCCTCGATGAAGATCAAGCTGGACTTCGTTCGGGCGGAGGAGTTGCCGCAACCATTGACCCCGCTCTATTCGACGGTAGTCAGTGTCGCCACCAATCCGGACATGTACTTCGTGCCCCCCGGCCCTGATGTCAGGGAACTAGAGTTCAGCTTACCCTACAGCGGGACGATTCAGGCCATGGGGGTGCATATTCACCCATATGGAAGGTCGATTGAATTGATTAACCAAAACACGGGCGAAACGGTGTGGAAGGCGATCGGCTCATATGGCGACGACGGCCGACTTATCGAGATGCCCTTCTTCTCGACAAGCGCGGGATACCGATTCGAACCTGAAGACCGGTTTCTGTTGCGCGCGACCTACCAGAATCCGACCGATATCGAGCAGGATGCCATGGCCGGTCTGTTTATCTTCTTCGCCACCGAGGATGGGAAGCAACCATCTTTTGACACCGCTGCAGCAGCGGCCGTTCAAGAGGACACAACACGTTCCGGGGCCCATGGCGGGCACTAGAACAGGTTTCTAGCCTTCGGCT
>JAZFTL010000169.1:0-3142 GCA_036446675.1 Thermoanaerobaculia bacterium | reverse complement strand
ACCGCAACCGCGGTGCCGCCTGACTCACCGACTGCCTTGAGTATCAAGAAATCACCAATCGCCTGAGGTACTCGAAGCCCCCAGACTCGGGTCTGAGGATTCTCCCAGGGTGCCGCACTCTCTCTGCCCTCCTCAAAGGCCCGCACGATCGGGGCACAACCCGTCATCTGTACTACCGCGAACTTGGGTCTCGGCCCCTCGAGTAGTCCCAGGCGATCCAGCTCATCGAATGCTTTGTGCATTCCGATAATTCCCGTACCGCCGCCGGTAGGATAGATAATCCAGTCCGGCAGCTGCCACTGAAACTGATCTGCCAATTCGAGGTCCATCGTCTTCTTGCCTTCGACTCGGTAGGGCTCCTTCAACGTCGAGAGATCCCAGTAGTCTCCGTCCAGCTGGGCCAGCAGACGCCCCGCCTGTACCAGGGTTCCCTGCACCAGGTGAACTTCCGTTCCGGCAGCCTGGCAGCGCCGCACTATTTCTCGAGGGGTGTCATCTGGCATCGCCACCCGGGAGGGCAGGCCTGCGGCAGTTGCATAGGCGGAGAGAGCGATCGCTGCGTTTCCGGCGCTGGGAAGCTGCACCCCCCTTGCACCAAGCTCCTTGGCGCGATTGACCGCGAGCGAAAGGCCTCTGGCCTTGAACGAGCCGGTGGGATTTCCAGCCTCCTCCTTGAGAAACACCTCCACACCCTCCGGTTTTTGGCGTCTCACTCGAATCAGCGGCGTCCCCCCCTCTCCCAAATCAACTCGATTGTCAAAGTCATCGACCGGCAAGAGTTCCCGATAGCGCCACAGGGTCCAGGGGCGCTCTTTGAGGCGCTCACGCAAGAGCTTACCCCGCTCTCGATTGAGCTCGTACTCGACCAGCCAAGGAGCACCGGCCGGAGAGAGAAAAGCAGGTTCTTCGAGCGTGTGCTTAAGCCCGGTTCTGGAGCAGGTGAGTCCGCAAGCCCAGTTCTTAGGAGAATCCATTCATTAAGGCTCGCAGTTCAAAAGTTCTTTTGAATGACTTGATCACTCAAGAGAGCTGACTCGTACGCCGCATGATAGCGCGCCGCGATCGCACTCCAGGTGAGTGACCTCTCCACCTTGGCCCTGGCAGCTCTTCCCATCTCAGAGCGGAGGCCAGGGTTACCCAGCAATTGTTTCAGAGCGGTAGCGAGCCTCATCGAATTCTTCTCCGGAATGAGCAGTCCCTCTACACCGTCATCGACCGCCAATGGAATCCCTGAAATATCAGACGAGACGACTGGTAACCCACTTGCCATCGCCTCGAGAATTACATTCGGCAAGCCGTCGACGTTACCCTTGGAGTCATGCACTGCCGGTAGAACGAACAGGTCGGCAGCACGAAAGAGATCCGGAAGTGTGTCGCGTAGGACAGGCCCTGGAAGGTGAACTCTTTCCCTCCACGGCTTGGTCTGTCGCCGCAGCGAGTCCAGAAGATCTCCGCCGCCCGCCATGATGAAATGCGCATTGGGACATTCCTCGAGCACCTCGGGGAGAGCTTCGAGCAATACGTCAAACCCCTTCTTCGACACCATTCTGCCCACCGTGAGAACGATCTCGGAAACATCCGAGATCCCTAGTTTCTGCCGCCAATTCGTTCTTGATGAGACATTGGGTGAGAAACTTTTCGAGTCGACCCCGTAGGGAATCACTACGGATCTCTCCTCAGGAAATCCGAGGGCGCAGATGCGCTCGACCAGCTCGGGAGAGCAGCCCGTCAGCAGAGAGGTTTGCTTTAGGGCTCGGCCTACCCATCTACGCACCACCGGTCGCTCGGCTAGAAAGACATCACTTCCGTGCAATCCGATGGCAATTGGTACTCTCTTTCTCAGGGGTCCAGCGACGAGCCCGTTGGGGACAATCCAATGAGCGTGGATCAGATCGAAGCCTCGCGCTCCGACAATCGTTCGTAACGCCCGGCCGGCACCGAGCAGATAGGCTGGAGCAACGAGAGCTGCCCTCGCCTTGATCTTCTCATCTGCGCGCAAGCTTCGACTGTAGCCCAGCTGTTCGAACTTTTCGGGAGCGTAGCGAAAGCTAATGACTTCGACACCATCATCTTTCCACCGCTCTCGCACCCCTGCGGCATGCGGCGTCAACACTGTGACGGAATCTCCCAGCGCGACCAAGCCCTTGGCCAGATCCCGGATAAAGGGCCCGGAAGTGTCACTTGAGAATCGGGGGAAGGTTTGGGTCAAAAACAGCAGTCGCAAGCCCAATTCACCCTACTCCACGCGCTCGCGTACGGTGTAGGTATCGGAGGGCTGAAAATTCTTAAAAGTGACCATCTCCCCTAGCAATCCGGTGGTCAGCACCTGAATACCGAGAATCATCAAGAGGACTCCCAACAGGAGCAGCGGGCGGTTCGACAATGAATTCCCCAGCATCCACAAGACCGCCAAGTACGAATTGATTCCAACTCCCATCGAGAGAAAAACCAGACCGATCAGTCCGAAAAGGTGCAGCGGCCGGCGGGTATACTTAGTAATGAAAAGCACCGTAATCAAATCCAGGAGTCCCTTGTAGAGCCGATCCCAACCATACTTCGACTCGCCGTGTCGCCGCGGGTGATGCAAGACCGTAATCTCCCCAACTGTAAAGCCCTTGCGACTGGCCAATACTGGGATGTAGCGATGCAATTCGCCGTAGAGCGCGATCTGCTCAACCACCTCTCGCCGATACGCCTTGAATCCACAATTGAAGTCGTGCAGGTCCACTTGGGCCAGCTGCCGCGTAACCCAGTTAAAAAGTTTTGACGGGTAGCGCTTGGAGATGGGGTCCTGGCGCACTTGCTTCCATCCCGAGACCAGATCCAGCGACTCACTTTCGAGTTTCTCCAAGAATTTCGGAATCTCACGAGGGTCGTCCTGCAAATCACCGTCCATCGTAATGACGATGTCGCCGTAGGAGTATTCGAATCCGGCACATAGAGCAGCCGCCTTACCGAAGTTTCGACGCAGGCTCACCAGCTTCACACGTGGGTCGTCGGCGTGAGCCGACTTAACCTGCTGAGAAGTCCCGTCCGTCGAGCCGTCGTCAATAAAAACGATCTCAAAGCTTCTTCCAGTTTCGTCAAGGACGCTCGCGACAGCGGCGGCAAGCTCCTTGACAGAGCCCTCTTCATTGAGCAC
>JAZFTL010000168.1:0-5275 GCA_036446675.1 Thermoanaerobaculia bacterium | reverse complement strand
CCTCGCCGGGACCGATGAGCTCTACCGAGTCCCCTCTCTCTTGGTAGTCGAAGAACGGATTCGCGAAGTCCAATTCCTGTCGAAAGGCGATGAAGTCTTGGCTACCCATTCGCTGTGGCCACCCCATCTCCATGAATTCGTTCATTGTCCATGCGGTTACTCCGTCGAAAGCCATGAGGATCGGCTTGCCCGACCACTCTGACTCGAAGCGCGCCCGGAGGTCGCGTTTTCGCTGCAAAGTATACGGAGAGATTTTGCTGAACGCGGTGTATTGACCTTTGATCGTCAAGCTTTGAATAGCCTCCCAGTTAGCCCGACCTCCACGAGCGGCGATATTTTTTTCGATCAGATCCTCTACTTCCCCCGGCCGCGCTGCGGACACCCCGAAGAGAACGAAACTGAAAACGAGCAACGCAGATCTCGAAAATGTAGTCATTGCCGTATCTCCTTGGTCCGCAAGTCGTAGCTGACCATTTCCGTGTGGTTCCGCAGGTAGAGGCGGCCATCGGCGAGGACCGGTGCCGTCCAAGACTTCCCGGTTAGAGCCTGAACGCTTCCCATTTCGCGATAAGCCTCTGGGGAAGCTTTGACAAGTGCCAAACGCCCTCGATCAGAGAGCACGATCAATTTTCCATCAGCATAAATCAGTGACCCCTTGCCAAAACCGCGCTTAGCCCATTTCTGTTCTCCGGTCGCCGCTTCGACGCATTTGAAAGTAGCATTGTCAAAACCGTAAAGGTGGTCATCGTAGTACAAAGTCGAGCTGAAGTGGTTGCGCATGACATTGCTCTTCCATACCTCTTCGACGGCGAACCCATCGCCATCAGCCTTCACTTGTACCACCGTGGCCCCAACCCCTTCTACACCTGATGCGAAAACTCTATCGGGTGGAATGAACACCGGCATTGAATGCGACTCCCCTCGCGGCCACTCAATCGCCCACTGCTCATTGCCCGCCGTGTCGACGGACCTGAGTTGTAGCCCGGCAAGATGGATCAGTTGTCGCCGTCCACCGATGTCAACAGGAAGCACTGAGCTGTATCCCGGGCCCAACCTCGACGGTTGCCCGCTGGTCCAAAGCACTTCGCCGGTCTCCCGCTTGAGCCCGACGTGAGACTTTCCCTCGGGACCGCCAACGTCTGTAATGACGACTCCATCTTCTACCAGAACCGAAGTCGAAAATCCATAGACCGCCTGTGAGCTACCGAAAGTTTCTTTGACATCTACTTCCCAGCGTTTCCTGCCATCTTCAGTTCCCAGGGCGACGATCGATCCATGCCCGGTAAGCGTAAACAGAGTATCGCCGTCAACTGTTGGCGTAGAGCGGGGACCATTCCCGAACTCATCGAAGAGTTTCGAGCCGACGTCCCGCCGCCAAATCTCCTTACCGGTTGCGACTTCAAACGCGGCAACAAACTCGGTGCCGGTGAGCTCATCATCTTCGCCTACTTCGGCATCATCTGAGTAGGCCGTGTAGAAACGGTCCCCAACGACTGAGATCGCTGAGAAGCCCGGCCCCACCGGGCGCCGCCAAACTTCCTCCGGTCCACCTTCCGGCCAGGAGTCGTCGAGACCGGTTTCGCGGGAAATTCCGTTGCGGTCGGGGCCCCTAAATTGCGGCCAGTAAGCCGCCGGATCTTCGCCCTTGGCGGTTTGCCCTCCCATCACCCCCACCACGGATACTACGCACAGGAACTGCGCTAATCTTTGCTTCATTTCAATCTCCTCGCCAATGAAATTCTCGCAATTGGTGGTCCCACCGGCCTCTAAACAAGAGACCCCGGGACCTCTCACCTCAGAGGTTCCGCGCAGTTTAGCTTGGTTTTCAGCCGTCGGTCCAACTGATTTGCCCTACGGCGACTCCTAAGCGGCGAATATCAGGAGAGGGCTGCAGCTCTGGGTATTTTCTGAAGTCGCTAAACGGCCTAAACGTCGGAGTAGCTTCGATTTCAAACAGGATCCAGTCCTTCCGAGGAGGTCCGAGCTCGAAGGTAAAGTTTTCCCAACCACCGAGAATATCTCGTCGCATCATTTCACGACCATCGATCTTGATCGTAACTTCAACAGGGTTATCCAGGGCGCGAGGGTGACCATTCGCCAGTGGAACTACGAGAACCCTGCTCTCCCAAGCGATCCTCTGGGCCGCCCGGTCGTTTGTCCAACGCAGGGAAAGAAGAGCGCCTGGCTCGAGCAGGTGGAATCCGTAGCTCCGATTCTCTCCCCCCGCCAACGGTTCTGTCGTAATGAGGCGCCAGAGCACCAACGTCGCCACTCCAAGGACTCGCCATGGCTTGGGGCCGCTTTCCCGAGCTGTCGGGCTCTCGCGTGAATATAGTGAAGCTGCTCCGACGACGATCCAAAACAGAAACTCTATGTTCTTCAGGAAGAAAATATATTGAACTAGCCCGTAGACTGAGAAACCGATCAGGCTGACCTGAAGGCCCATCGCAACCACTCTCTTTTCCCTATCGGCCAATGTGGCAGCACCCTCCAGGCCGCGAAAAACCGAGACAAGAAAGAGCAGCATCACGAGCAAGCCAACCGCACCACGTTCTGCTAGGAGCATAAGATATTGATTGTGCGGAGTCAGCCAGAGTGAGGACTGCACCTTCTGACCATGCGCCGCGCGGTACTGATTCCTCGCTATGTTAAAGGCGCCTAATCCCCATCCCAGTAGAGGTCGTTCTACGGCGATAGAGAGAGTTTCATTCCAGACTTGCCCGCGTCCAGACAGATCCCACGAGTCATGTCTTGTCCGCTCTTGAAGCGGTTGGACAACTTCCGGAGCGACGACCAAGGTCAACAGCAATATTGCCACTACGGACCCGCCTACTCTGAGCGCGGCACGCCTAACCACCGCACCCCCCAGACCCTGCCGCAGCGATAGAACAACCACCGCGACCAGCTCCGACAGGCCTGCAATCCAACCTCCTCGCTGCTGTGTCAAAGCGAGCGTAAGAATCGTCAGAACGATCAGGGTGAGTCCTGCCCCTCGCGATTTCCGGCCCCTACCCAGACAGACCGCGATCGCGACGGGTGAGGAGATGACCAGAAACTCCGCCAGCCAACCTGAGTGGAAGAAAAGCGAGTGCAACCTCGACGCATACATCGAGTCACCGATAGCCCGATAAAACCCCAGATCCACGCCGCCAAGCTGCTCGAGGATGCCTAGACCGCACACCATGGAAACTCCGACGGCCAGGGCCAGGCCCAAGGGTCGAAGAGAGTGATCGGCAAAAGCCCGTCGCACACTCGAATAGAGGCCCCACCCCAAAAGAAGATTAGCCATAGCCCTTAGCGAGTAGAGGCGCGACCAACTCTCTGCTCCTACGATGGCCCCGGGAAGGTCCAAGAGTACATCGGGGGCGAAGGATGGCGGCAAGAAAAGCAATGGCAGCATAGAAACAGCGCTTAGGGTGACGAACCAGCCGGCGAGCCGATCGACCTTGGTCGGTGGCGGTCTACTGAGCCGCCAGGTCGTTGCAATCACTGCCAAAGCTGCAATGTCCAACGAACCCAGATACGGTCCTCCCGGAGGTGACCCGAAAAGGGGCAAGGTCGAGACAAATAGAACTACCCCGATTCGGGGCTGCACTGCTCCGCCAAGGAGAACCATGGCGGGCACTAGCCAGATTAAGGATTCCATACCTCTTGCAGGTCACCGCCCCTTGCGGCCGCGCACTGCTAGTCGATCGCGAGCGCTTTCCCGATGAGGAACAGCAGGTGGTTGGTGTGAGCTCGGGTCTCATTGTTGACATGTTTTTTCTTGCCGAACATGGCTCGAATTTCCCGGAGCTGCGCCAGAGCTGCCGACTGGCTGAGAAAGTCGTGCTCCGAGCTGCCGCCGGCTCCAGACACCCCGACGAGACGTTTGACGTAGTCGATCTGAAGATTCTGTCTGTGGGAGTTGATGTCGCTCCCGACGTCTGCAGCGAAGACTGCGTTCGTCAGGTCTCCTAAAACTTCGGTGAGTTCATACTGGTTGCCGTAGAGGCGCGAATCCGATATTCGAGTCAGGGTTTTCGTGTCCAGCAGGAACTCTAGAATGCCTTGCTGAATGGTGAGTGTGCGAGCGTGGATCTTCGGATCCTCGGTTCGATCTCCGAAATCGAACCCGCGGCGCTGTGGCTGCAATCGACTGTACAACGAGGCGCCTGCACTCAGCGCTCTCGGAGAAAAAACGTACTCCTCGAGGGCAGCCATCGCCCGGCGCTGCTCGGACGCCGGAACGGGTTGGTAGGGCGGCTCGGCTCCGACTTGACCTGCCATCGATCGATCTACGTATACCCCGCCAATGTGCCGCGACACCACTCGGGCCGAGCCGGAATACTGGGCGGTAAGAATCAGATAGCTATCCAGCAATCGCTGGTAGGACTCTCCCTTCGGGGTCAACCTGGCTTCCAGTTTGGGAAGTAGATCATTGATCAGCTGCATCCGCTCCACCGCGTACCCGATACTGTCGCTGCTCAGGTCGCCAATCATTACCCTTGGGTCGATGCCTCTGCCGGGACGCCGCATATCGTCGGCATCGTTTCCGAACATCAGCGCCGGCTCGCTCGACCGGTTCAAAATCGCCTTGAGTCGGGCGGCTTCAGCCTGCGGGTCGTCAAGAGCCTCCGAGTAACCATATTCAATCGCCCAGTGGTCGTAGGGGCCGGGGGTCGTGTCATAGTACTCGCCCTGAACCTTCCCAAGACCCGCAATATTGAGAGCCGGATAGTCCATTACCGAAGCGGTGATTCCTTCCGCTTGAGTGAGCTCCCGGTTGTGGACATCTTCCAACGACCGCAGTTGACTGGCCTTCATGTTGTGATTGAGCCCGAGCGTATGACCAATCTCGTGAAGAATCAGTCGGTAGATCGCATCCTCGATGAGTTTGTCGCGCTCCTCTTCTCCAGCTCCCATCGCCATGAGAGCACTCATGCCGAATAAGGTCTGCCGATGCAAGAACTGACCCATTGAACAACTACCCTCAGGTTCATCGTCCAGCTCTTCGAGGTCGAGCCCGGCACTGCTGAAGATCTCCGAATATCGCATCCGGTTGGTCAGGAAGACGTACTCCAACATGATGTCGGCGCCGATCGTCTGCCCGGTTCGTGGATTCTCGAAATGAGGTCCGTAACCACCAAATTGTGGATTCGGCGAGGAGGTCCACCGCAGCACGTTGTACCGAATATCTCCAGCATCCCACTCCGCATCATCCGGCTGTACTCTGATCTGCAAGGCATTCTTAAACCCCGCCGACTCAAATGCCTTATTCCAAGCCTCGCCACCC
>JAZFTL010000167.1:0-11803 GCA_036446675.1 Thermoanaerobaculia bacterium | reverse complement strand
AGTTCCGGACCGAATTCGAGCGGCAATCCCGTTGCCGGTGACACTCCGGAGCCGTTGGGACCGCGAAACCGAGACCACTCTTGGGCGTACACCGGTAGGGCAGCAAGCGCCAGGGCGACGAGAAGTGTGGCGCCAATCCTGTGTTGTCGACTGAGGGAGAACATATACCGACCTCCTTTGGGATCTGCATCGATTCGAAACTTGATGGCTCCTAGATACCGGCAAGATTCTAACAGGGACCGTTGCGGTCGAGTACAGACAGTTGCGTGGTCGAGCCCGCCGAGACTAGGGCGCCGTTGCCGCTGCCGGTGGCGAGGCGCAGTGTCGAAGGGCCCGAAGTCATGGTCTCTCCTTTCTACAGCCAGCGCGCCTGTTCATATTCGCCGTTGCGCCAGCGGTACATGGCTTGGCCGATCATTTGGCGGCCCCATTTGAACTTCGCGTAGATCCGCATAAAGCTGAGAATCTCTCCGACCATGCCGATGCGATCGCGAATGGCCAGCTCTCTGAGAGCAGTCTTTGCATCGGCTTCATGGGGCTGTCCGAAGGCAATCCTGAGTGGATTCCATTGATCGGAGCACCTCTTGACTTCGGACATGATCATCTTACGGTAGATGGTCTGCACGTTCTTGTTGGACCTGGATGCTTCGACTACGGCTTCGCCGGAGATCGCACCCGAGTGCAGAGCGCAGCTCATTCCTTCTGCCATCATATTGAGAAACCCCGCTGCCTGGCCGGTGACGAGGACATTACCCTTGCCGAAGACATAGCGGTTGATCAACGAGAGGCCGAAGTTCTCGCCACAGCCTTCGTGGTCTTCGGCGTCTTCCAGTTCGACTTGATGTTTTGCCTTCAGGTAGTCGACCACCTTCTGATGTTCGACGTGGAAGTTGCGGCCCACGTCAAAACCAACCCCGACAATCTGCCGGTTGTCGCGCTCGTGACTCCAGGTATAGTGGCCGAGTTCAGGGTGAAACCAGAAGTGAAAATACTCTGGATCCAACGGACAGGACTTAATCGGGTGAAATTTTTGACCGACCATGAACCAGGGAATCTGTTTCGCATAGTCGCCGTAAATCCGGCGCACTACCGGCGAAGAGGGGCCGTCCGCCCCGACCACCCACCGGGCTCGATAGTTGCGCGGACCGTCTTTGCCTTTGGCTGAGACCTGTACGTGGCTGTTCTCAGTCGTCAAGCCGGTGAAACTCGTTTCGTCATGAATTTCCACGCCGCTGCGTCGAATCGCCCAGTAGTCGGAGTACTTGCGGTGGAGATGGGGCGTCGGTCCATCCAGAAAGTCCATGGTGAGTCGCCGCATGCTGGGAAAATGAAAGGTCACGCCCTTGCAGGAGGTCGGCTCATGCAGGACCTCGCGGGGCAGGGGACCAAAGTTTTCGATCAGGAAGCGGTGGCCCCGTGGCGAGAGGATGCCGCTGCAAATCTTGTGGCGCGGGAGTTTCCTTTTCTCGATAATTACGGTCTCCAGACCGGCATCGACGAGGCGTTTAGCCGCCGCCGCGGCAGACAGGCTGCCGCCCACGATCACCACATCGACCTTGCGCACCGTCTGGGTCATTGAGAAGTCTCTCCAATCTGGGCCAGGTGGAGCACTTCGATCTCAGCGGCCTCCTCGAAGTTCTCGAAAGCCTGTAAATCGGCGATGGATTCGACGACAATCCGTTGCGGTTTCGATTGACGCATGATCCATGTGAGCTGATCATTCTGATTGAGGGTCGAGCCCTTAGCGGTGGGTCCGTTCAAGGCTGTCCATCCGGTGGCCATCGCGGTGCGCTGCAGATCCAAGTTGGTTTCACATCCAGATGATTCCCGGAGTTTAGTGTAGAACCGGGTGCAGCGGCGTCCCCCGGCGTGATAGGCACGCGACTCGATAATGAGTAAGTCGGTACTCCGGAGTCGACTGCGCACATCCTTGCGGCGAAGGAGCGCCTCTCCCAGACTGACAGCAGATATCTTGGGACGCCAAATCTTGAGTTCGCGAAGCAAGAGTCCGTCGGCAAGCACCACTTCCGAGCGACCATTGAGCCCGCCCAAGAACGTCTCGACGCGTTTGGGTTGTAGAGGGATTCCCGCCTCGCGAGCCCAAGACAGATCGCGCCCGTCATCGCCGGCAACGGAGATCGGCTCGCCGTTTCCAAGGAGGCAGGCGATCAGGTCGATCAGGTCGGTGCGATCGTCGTATCCCGGACCGACGAGCAAGAGCGGTTTGGCCGAGTGGTGGTTGTTTGACGCAGGTGTCCAAGCATCGATCAATGAACGTGCACGTGCTACCAGTGGGTTGGCCGGGCCACCATAGCCTCGACCGGTACTTTCCTCCAGGTCTTGATGCAGAGCCAGGCGCAAATCGAGGGTCATCCCCACCGTATCGATTCCCTCGGGGCAGACCGGCTCGCAGGCACCACAGAGCACGCAGGCATCCACCGATGCGGCCACTTCAGTAAGCGCCGCACCGTTTTTCAGAGAGATGGCGCGCCCTTGCAGGGTTAATGCGTTATCTCGGGTAGTGATCCAGACGGGGCAGGGCAGCACGCAGACTCTGCAACCTGTGCAGGCCTCGTAGCCGGGGCGGCTGGGGGCGCCAAGTTGCAGCTTGCTCTCTGTGGTCGAAGCCGTGATCATCTACGCTCCTGCTCCGACCGATTCCTCAGAATATGACATCGGGATTGAGGATCATGGCTGGGTCGGCGGCGCGTTTCAGAGCGAGATGCTTGTCGACCACAGCATCGCCAAGAGCAGCGCGAATGTAGCCCTTCATCACTCCGCCAAAGCGGTAGTAGCTGGTTTTCATGTCAACACCGATATCGTAGATCTCGTTCTTGAAGGACTGCAGCGTGTCACGGCTGTAGATCTTGTCGAACAGCATGGGTTCGAACTCGCAACCGTAGGCAAAGTCATTGGCGTCGGGTGGAATCGAGCTCAATTCGTATCGATCGAGTCCGTTGCGAATCTTGATCCCCACGCAGTAGAGCGTGTAGTAGGGAAAGTACTTTCTGCAAACTTTGTTGCCGCGGACGACCGCCTCGGTGAATTTCTCAGCGTTGGTCGCGAGGTCTGGAATGACCATCTGCTTGCCGCCCCAGTGCTTCCATACAGCGCGTGAGAAGACCACGGAGCGGTCTAGGATTTTGCCGTCTTTCATGTATTCGGGTAGGTAGAAATCCGGGAACAATTCAAGTCTTCGATTCAGCAAGAAGAGCGCCTCTTTCAGGCGCCAGGGCCGCAGGGCGTAGTGCGCAGCGGTCTTCATCCCAAAGACCAACTCGCTGGAGCCCTTGAGGGCCGGCGCCCAATTGGCGAAGAAGGCCTGCTCGCGGTCGTCTGTGTCGAAGGCAACCAGCAGATTGATGGCTTTGTCTATGATGGTGAGGATGGCGCAGTAATCGGCCGCATCAGCGACCACCAGTTTCTGCATGTCCTCGATCGCCGTCTCCAATGAGCCATAGTAGAAATAGTGCATGGAGATCGGAGTGTAGGGGCGAATCATCAAGGTGGCTTCGGTGATCACCCCGAATTGTCCATAGCCCAGGAGCACTCGTTCAAAGAGTTCGCGATGCACAGTTTCTGAACATTCCACAATCTTGCCCTTCGGGGTCACTACCTGCATCGCGACGACTTGATCGGCGCTGCACCCGAACTTGGGCGAGTTGATGTCGATGCCACCAACCCCGATGGTGCCTCCCACCGATGAGGTGAGATTGAGTGGAGCCGAAAGGTAATCCAACCCGTAGGGGCGCAACGCTTCGGCCAGGTGATGCCAGAAAATTCCGGCTTCGGTGCGCACCGTCATCTGGGCGGTATCGACGTGCACCACGCGGCTCATAGCACTCATGTCGAGGAGCACCCCACCGTAGGCGACGGATTCGCCCTCAGTGGTGAGTCCACCGCCACGGGCGGTGACCGGCACTCGGTGTCTCTGTGCTGCCTTGAGGACCGTAGAGACAGTCTCAGCAGAAGTGCCGCGCACTAGAGCTTGGGGCAGCCCGAAGGCCACCCCGCCGGCGTCGGTCTCGAACCGCCTCCGGTCTGTAAGGTTTTCACTGAGTGCAACACCGGCTCGCCCCAGATCATCTTTGAAGTCGCTCCAAGAGTCACCCCTCCAGCGACTGGCCAGAGTCTGCCGCCGCGGTAGATTCACCAACGAATCTGGGTCGACATGATCGGGTAGCAGAGTGCCGATGGGGATGTCTGGAATGTTCACAACAACGACCTCTCGACCAGGAGCTCGCTATTAAACCACGGGAAGTGGCTCCTAGCGAAGCTTCGCCTCAAATCGACGAGAAGGAGAGAGTGATACTCTCAGGTGGAGCATCGAACCCTTGGACTGGACGGCATTTCACTTCATCCTTTGTCATCCCGACCGCAGGCGCTGTAAGTCAGCGCTCGCTTTCACCCTTGTCATCCCGACCGCAGGCGCTGTAAGCGCTGCAGCGGAGGGATCTGGGTGGGGGGACTATAACTAAGAACGCGACGGTTAGTATGCCACCCATCCCCCAGATTCCTCGCTCTCGCTCGGAATGACGAGGGCGGACTTCTCTTGGAACTCGAAAACTTGACTCAAACGTTAAGATGTCAAGCGACAGGAGATACCTGGCCGGGCTCAATGGAGATGTCACGGCTTGTGAAGGTCCAGTCATTGGCATCAGAACCAATAATGAATTTGCGCTCATTCATTTTTCCGGTACCGACGAACCGGTAGCTTACGATTCCGCTAGCGGCCGGCGGCCCGTCATAGTCCGGCCAGGGTCTCTCCGATTCCGGCGTGAATTACCAGGTCCGCTAGGGTGTCCAAGGGGGTTGGTTCCCGATTGATGATGACCAGCTTGGCACCCTGTTGCTTGGCTAGTTTCGGGTAGTGGTTGGCGGGGCTCACTTCCAGGGAGCTCCCCAGGACGATCAACAGATCACACTCTCGGCACCAGCGCTCGCTCTGCTGCATCGCCATGGGCGGCAGGCTCTGGCCGAAACTCACCGTGGATGGCTTGATCCATCCGCCGCATTGAGCACAGGGGTCCCAGTCGTCTCTGGGACCTAGAGATTCGAAGTAGGGCCGGGCCGGCATTTCCCAGCCGCATCCTTGCCCGTCTTTGCCCACACACTCCACGTGGAGGTTGGTGCCGTGCAGTTCGACGAGGACTTCGCGGGGTAGACCGGCCGCTTCGTGCAGTCCGTCGATATTCTGGGTGATGACTCCTCGCAATTTCCCCTGCTCGTGCCATTTCAGGACAGCCCTGTGGCCGGCATTGGGTTTGGCATCTTTGAACTGTTCCCAGCTCTGGCGCTTGTATTTCCAATGCTCCCGCCGTTTGTCTGGGTCCGCTAGGAATTCGTCGAAATAGACCGGTTGATGGCGTTTCCACACCCCCTGGGGACCCCGAAAGTCATCGATACCCGATTCCGTGGATATGCCGGCCCCAGAGAAAACCACGATGCGGGAGGCTTCGGATACTATGAGGGATAGGCCATGCATTTCGTCAAGCCTTCTCATCCACTTTGGGCCCATCCCACAGCGCCACAATCACTGGCTGGTTCGGCACAACTGTTGTACTGAACCCCGGGATCATCAGATGCTGTGGCCTTGTGGGGCTCATTCTGTTTTCTTCAGCAGGGCCAGGATATCGTCGCCGTACTTGCGATTCAATGCGGGTCCGATGCCCTTGACCGCGAGCAGGGTCTCCTCGTCCGTGGGCCGGATCGCCGCGAGGTTGATGAGTGTCCGGTTGGTCAGAATGCGAAACGCCGGGACCCGGCGCCGGCGCGCCTCGGCCAGTCGCCAAGTCCGCAGCCGCTCGACCAACTCCGGCGGAACTTCGACCGCCTCGATGGAATTCGCGGCATCGAGATCGACGGCGAGGTCGCGGGAGCCCTGGGGGCCGCGTCGCCGTCGCCGCGCCTCGAGCTTGGTCTTGCGTACCGGCTGCGTCACGATGGGAACCTGAACCGCGGCCAGGTCGGGTTGGCGCGAGCCGGCCGACTGCGCAGCCGCTTGACGACCCAGAGGTTTCTGCGGTTCCAAGAAAACGCGGCGGAATTCGATTACCTGTCCGTTTTTTTCGAACGAATCGTCGCGGTGGTCCACCAGACCGACGCGGGCCATTGCTCCGAGCAGACGTTCGCTCTCGTTCCTCGACAAATCCGCACCGAAGACGTTGCGGTGCAGCTGGCCGGTGGTCTGTCCGTCACGGGCTTGCAGCGCCGCGAGGAGGCGCTCCATGGCGCGCTGTTCCGCGCCGTCAGGATCGCGGAACTTCAGCACCGCGCAGCTCGCCGGAGCGCAGAAATCGCAGATACCACAGGCCTTCTGAGCGTCTTCGGTATCTCCGAAGTGTCGCACCAGTTGCGTCATGCGGCACTGCCTGCCGTCGGCATAGCCGGTAATCAGCGCCAGTTGCGACTGCTTGTGCCGACGCTGCGCCTGGTAAGGCTGGAGCCAGCGGTCGTGGCCGCGTGAAACGTTCTCGGCTGGATCGACGTGCGCGCCGCCATGAATCCACAGCTTCTCGAGCACCCGGTCGAGATCGTCCTCACTCAGGCCCACACGGCGGCCAAGGTCGAATTTGTTCAGGCGGTTCGCTCCCAGAGTGTCGTAAACGCGCTGCAGGTCTTGGTGCGGCGGATAGTCGCGATCCAGGAAGAACTCATGGGTGCGGCGGTCGGAGTAGCCGTAGAGCAGTACGGCGCGCGAATCCAGCCCGTCACGCCCGGCGCGGCCGATCTCCTGGTAGTAGCTCTCGACACTGGCGGGAAGGGCGGTGTGCACCACCGTACGTACGTCCGCTTTGTCGATCCCCATGCCGAAGGCGATCGTCGCCACGATCACCTCGAGCCTACCGGCCAAGAACGTGGCCTGCACCTCGTCGCGCCGGCTTGCCGTCATTCCGGCGTGATAGGCGGCGGCGGGGAAATTCTCGCCCAGGCTTGCGGCCACCGCCGCCGCCTGCTTGCGGGTCGGCGCGTAGACGATCGCCGGCCGGCGTTCCGGATCGGCCAGCAATTGCCCCACCGCCGCCGATCGCAGCGAGGGCTTCATCTCGACCAGCTCGATGGCAATGTTGTCGCGCCGGAATCCGTGGATGAAAGATCCCGCTTCCTGCATGTCGAGCTGCTGCAGAATGTCCCTCTGGACGAGCGGTGTCGCCGTCGCCGTCAAGGCGATGATGGGTGCGGGCCGCAGCAGCGGCAAGCGGTCCTTCAACATGCGGTAGTCCGGGCGGAAATCGTGGCCCCACTGCGAGATGCAGTGGGCCTCGTCCACAGCCACCAGCACCGGCGTGTGCCGCGCCAGCATCTCGGGAAAGCCGGGAACGCCGAGACGCTCTGGGGCGATGAAGAGGAAGTCGAGACGACCTTCCAGGTAGTCGTGGCAGACGCGTTGCGAGGCCTCCCGCGAGCGCCCCGAGTGAATCCGAGCGGCGCGCAGGCCCTGCCGGCAGAGCTTCGACGTCTGATCTTCCATCAGCGCGATGAGCGGGCTGATGACGAGCGTCGTACCGGCGCGAGCGATCCCGGGCAACTGGTAGCACAGCGACTTGCCGGCCCCGGTGGGCATGACCAGCAACACATCGCGTCCCGCGGTGACGGCGCGGCAGACCGCTTCTTGGAACGGCCGAAACTCCTGGTGGGCGAACTCCCTGCGGAGCAGCTCGCGCAGGCCATCGGGCGCAGTTGCGGTGCGGGGAGGCGACTGAGGTTTCACCTGCTCAGCCTACCAAACCTACGTCCGTTGGGGCGCAGCGGCGCTGCGCCCCAACGGACCGATCCGCCACTCCTTTTCGGCCTTTGCGATACTATGCCCCATGATTTCCTGCGTTAAGTGTGGCGCGAAGCTTGCCGAGGGGAGCCGTTTCTGTAGCGCGTGTGGTGTGGCGCAGCGAGACTCCTCGGAAGCACCGACTCGCACGAGCGCCCCCTCGCAGATGCCGACGGCGCTTCGCGAAGAGCCGGTAGAGACGCTATCGACCTCCTCAGTGGATCAGGCTCGTTTCATCCCCGGCACGGTATTGGGCAAGCGCTACCGGATCATGGGTCTCCTGGGTCGCGGCGGCATGGGTGAGGTCTATCGGGCCGATGACCTGAAGCTGGGGCAGCCGGTGGCCCTGAAGTTCCTGCCCCAAGAGGTCGAGCGGGACGAGGGAAGGCTGCAGCGCTTCTTGAACGAAGTGAAGATGGCGCTCAAGGTGAGCCATCCAAATGTCACCCGGGTGCACGATATCGGTGAGACCGACGGTCACCACTACATCTCCATGGAGTATGTGGATGGGGAGGATCTTGCTTCCCTGTTGCGGCGGATTGGGCACCTGCCCAAGGACAAGGCGATACAGGCCGCCCGGCAGCTCTGTGCTGGCCTGGCGGCGGCGCACGATCAGGGGGTGTTGCATCGCGACTTGAAGCCCGCCAACATCATGATCGACGGCCGTGGTCAGGTGAAGATCACCGACTTCGGTCTGGCGGGCCTCGATGAGACCATCCAGGGTGCGGAGGTGCGGGCCGGCACGCCGGCCTATATGGCGCCCGAACAGTGGGCCGGCAAGGAGGTCACCGTCAAGAGCGATCTCTATGCTTTGGGGTTGGTCCTCTACGAGCTTTTTACCGGGCAGTCTCCATACGCCGGGAAGAGTCGGGCCGAGATCGCCGCGCTGCAGCAGGAGTCCGCGACGTCGACGCTATCGGATCTATCAACTCCATCGAGTTTGGTAGAAGGCTTCGATCCGGGAGTCGAGCGCGTCATTCTGCGCTGCCTGGAAAAGGATCCGGGTCAACGGCCGAGTTCCGCCTTGGCGGTTGCAGCTGCCCTGCCCGGGGGGGACCCATTGGAGGCGGCGTTGGCGGCGGGGGAAACGCCCTCGCCGGAGCTGGTGGCGCAAGCCGGTGGGGTCGGTGGTTTGAAGCCCGCCGTCGCCTGGTCGCTACTCAGTTCCAGTGTCGTGGCGTTGGTCATCCTGGCGCTGCTCTCTCCTTGGAGTCAGCTCGTTAACACCGTGCCTCTGGAGAAGCCACCGGAGGTTTTGCTCGAGCGTGCCCGCGAGATCTTGGCTGACTTTGGCTACGACGAAGAGCCGGTAGACAGCCTCTGGTCCTTTGACCGGAACTGGGCCTACCTCCGATCGCTGCGGAAAGAGGGGCTGACCGCCGAGAGCTTCAAAATGTTACGCTCGACCCAGCCGGCGGCCTTGCTCTTCCGCTACCGGCAGAGCCCCGAGTTGCTGGAAAGGGCGAGCGCTGGGTCGGTTGGAGCCTGGTTTGACGACCCGCCGCCGACCCGGCCCGGGATGATAGAGATCAGCCTCGATCCCGTAGGCAGACTGGTTGACTTCACAGCAATTCCGTCGGAGGCCTTCGAAACCGCAGACCCCGCAGAAGTGGCACCAATGGGGGCGACCGCGAAGACTGCCGAAATCACAGGGACGCCCGATCTATCCTCAGTGGAGCCGTCGCCCATCGAGGCGTCGATCGACGAGCTCGACTGGGAGGTTGCCCTAGCGGCGGCGGGATTGTCCGATAAGGCAGGCGAAAATCTGACGCGGGTCGAGTCGCAACGGCGGCCGCCGGTCTATGCGGATCACACGATCGCGTGGGCAGGGAGCTTTCCCGACTTTCCTGAAGTGCCCCTCCGCGTCGAGGCGGCGAGTCTGGCGGGTCGGGTGGTGGCATTCAAAGTGACCGGGCCCTGGTTCGAGCCCCGCACCACCGAGGGCAGCCCGCTCTCCCGGAAGCAACGCGTGGTCCAGGGACTCTTCGCTTTCTGGTATCTGGCGATCCTGGTCTTCGGTGTGGTGGTGGCTTGGCGCAATCTCAAGCTGGGGCGGAGCCACACTAAGGGGGCGCTCCGTTTCGCACTCTATTGCACCGCCGTTCGCCTGGGCTGGCTGCTTGCGGCGCATCACCTCCCATCATCTGATGAGATCGAACTTCTGCAGAGCCATTTGGCGTGGTCGGCTTACCGATTCTGCTTCTTCTGGATTCTCTATGTGGCGCTGGAGCCCTATGCGCGCAGACAATGGCCGCGCATGTTGGTCTCCTGGGTCCGAGTCCTCGATGGTCGCTGGCGTGACCCACTGGTCGGCCGCGATCTGCTGGTGGGGATTACTGCGGCCATCGTCTCGGTTGCCGTAGTCTCTGGCGCGCCTCTAGCAGGTCTCGCCTTGAGTTTGGAGATTCCGCCACCCTTTACGAGCTTTTGGCAGCTGGAAGCACTCCGCGGCCCGATGCAGACGTTTGGCGCAATCCTCGGGATGCACTCGAGCGGCCTTTACACGACTTTCTTTATCGTTATGTTTCTTTTGGTGCTGCGTTCTGTCGTGAGAAAGACTTGGATCGCGGTGGGCATCATTACTCTGCTACTTTTCTTTATGTTCAACCCCGGCGTTGACCTCTGGTTGTGGGTACCTCTCTGGTTGATCTTCACGACTCTCATGTGGACGCTGCTCTTCCGCTTCGGACTCTTCGCGACGCTGGTTTTCTTCTCAGCTAATGAGGTCACCAGCGGTGATGGCCTACCGCTGACCGCCGACCCTTCATCCTGGTACTTTGGGGTAAGTCTCGTTGGGGCTGTCGTGCTGCTCGGTCTCGCCGGCTGGGGCGCCTATCACTCTAGCGCCGGCCGGCCTCTCCTCACCAGCCCTGGCACGTCGGCTAATTGAACACCCTCTCGTAGAGTCCACGCCCGTTGGTGAACAGTTTGCCGAGGTCGGCGCTGAGCAGGGCGGAGAATTCGGTGTCGTTTCGGTAAGTGACTCCGAGCGACCAGGATCTGGGCAGATGCACCAGCACCCCATAACCCACATCGTCGCCCGTGCTGCCACGCCAGCTCAGGACCAGCGAGGCTCCGAATGGCCGGCGTAGCTTGTTGTCTTCGTAGCGCCAGCGGTAGAGGCCGATGGCTTCCAAGATCAAGGCTTCCTCGAGCGATTGCTCCCCATCCTGGTCGACGATCTCGAAGGCCGCACCGGGGTGGGCCAGGATGAACTGCCGGGTTGGCGGCTCGTCCAGGGTGGAGCTGCGCTTGTAGCGCGCGCTGTTCCAAGCCAGCTCCCAGGGATACTGTGAATAGCTGTCGCTGAAGTAGGCCTGCCAACGCTTCTCGAGACCGTCGAGGTAGGCCAGCGTGGCGCGGCGCTCAGACTCGAGCAGCTTTGCGAGGCTGCGTCGATAGAGCGTCGCGATGGTGTAGAAGTGGGCTGCCCTCTCGAATCCCTCGGTGCAATTGGTTGGACAGCTGTTCTCGAGCAGGAGTTCGAGGTCGACTTCCGAAGCGTCGTTGGCAAAGAAGGTGAGTCCCTGCGGTGTATACCGCGAGCGTGCGACGCCGACGTCACCGCGCTGTAAGTAGCTGGTGAACTGCTGTCGCATCTCGGCTCGGAGTGTCTGCCCCTCTGCATCGATCGGCGAGAGGGCCGCGATGAGCTGATCCGGAATCTGTTTAAAACTGTCGGACAAGGCTTTGTCCCCGGCCGGGTCGCTGGTGCTGATCGAATCGACCTGCATCGCCTCGAACGCGTCGACCACCCTGCACAATGGGCCCAGGCCGGAGAGGCAGGGCTTGTTCTTGCCGCCGAGGCACTTGTCGAGCGCCAGATCGGCGAGAATCGCTGCGGCCGTCTGGGCGTCAGGCGGGCCGGCGCTCAGATCCTCACACTCTCGACCACCGGCAGGCGGGCAGATCGTCGCGAGTGACACCGCGAGAAGCAGTAGTGCAAGACGTTGAGGTCTCATCGAGGATCTCCCTGCATCTTTCTCCTCCAACAATCAATCCTGTGCTGCCTGATAGGCATCCCAAATCGTCTCGATG
>JAZFTL010000166.1:0-2687 GCA_036446675.1 Thermoanaerobaculia bacterium | reverse complement strand
TGGTTCGTGGCTAAGCAGAAACCGTTGGTTAGGACAGGTTGGCGATCCAAGATCACTTGGTGGAGCGCGCTGATTTTGGCCTTCTTGACTTTCTCGGGTCTTCTGATCATCTTCGGGCCGTTTCACCCGATTGTCCAGTGGAACGTATTGGTGCACACCCTTGTGGGCCTACTCGCAGTAGTCCCGCTTCTCTGGTATTGCCTCGTGCATTGGAATGACTACCGCCGCTATAACATGTCGGATGTCTTACTACTTGGATATCTTGCCGTTGCCGCCCTCCTCGTATGCATCCTCTCTGGGCTGGTTGTGACTTGGCAGAGTCTCTTTGGGCTACGCCTTTCTGAAGTCTGGAGAAGCATTCACCTCTATTCCACATTTGTCTCATTGGGCGCCGCATTGCCCCATGCGCTTCTGGTTTACTTTCGCCTGCGAGCCGGCAAGAAGCTCCCTGCATTTGGAAACCTATTGGTGCGGCCGGCACTCGCTACCGGCATCTGCTTGTTAGCCATCGGTGGTTTATCGTGGCTTTACGGCGGCCGACAGTACGTTAACGAATTTCCAGCCGACTATAGTTTTCTGTACGGTGACGACCGACCCTTTGCACCCAGCTTGGCTATGACCTCGACTGGCGGTGCGTTTGACGCGGAGTCGTTGGCGGGATCAGAGAGTTGTGGCTCGGCTAACTGCCACACCCAGATTCTCGAAGAGTGGAAGCCCAGTGCTCATCGGTATGCGGCGCAGGATCCACTGTTTCAGAAAGTTCAGAGCGTTATGGCCGAACAGAATGGACCCGAATCCACTCGCTACTGTGGGGGCTGCCACGATCCCATCTCACTCTTTTCCGGTTCCAAGAACATCTACTCGGAAGAGCTGACCGGGGCTCACGGCTACCGGGAGGGGATCTCTTGCCTGAGTTGTCATGGGATACGAGAGACGGATTTGCAGGGCAACGCGGCCTACGTCATGACCCAACCTCCGACCTATCTCTGGCAATGGTCGAACTCTGCGGCGGGGAAGTTTGTCAGCGACTTCCTTATTCGATCGTATCCTGATCAGCACAAGAAGCTCAGTAAGAGGATGTACAAGGCTCCTGAGTACTGCGCTGCGTGCCACAAGCAGTTCATCGATGAGGAAGTCAATCGGGTGGGTTGGGTCCAATTGCAGAACCAGTACGACAACTGGAAAGCGAGTCATTGGTTTGTGGAAGGGTCGCCCGAGAAGACGATCGAGTGTCGCGAATGCCATATGCCTCTGGTCGAATCGACCGATCCGGCGCGAGGAGACGATGCCGATTACAACCGCAATCCCAACGATGGTCGCCATCGTAGCCACCGCTTCATAGGGGCGAACAGCATGGTTCCGGAGATGCTCAAGCTCGAAGGTTGGGAGGAGCATGTCCGTTTGACCGAGGAGTGGCTCAAGGGTGAATTTCCGATTCCGGAAATACAGGACAAGTGGCGTGATGGACCGGTGGTGACGATGGAGTTGGAGGTTCCCAAGGTGGTCCAACCGGGGGAGAAGGTGCCCATTCGTGTCATCCTGACTGCCAACAAGGTGGGGCACGATTTTCCGACCGGACCACTCGACATCATTCAGAGTTGGGTGGAGCTGCATGTGACTGATGGGCAGGGTAACGAGATCTATTCATCGGGTACCCGTGATGAGAACCACTTTATCGAACCGGGCAGTTTTCTTTTTAAGGCGGAACCTGTCGACCAGTTCGGCAACCTTATCGATCGACACAACTTATGGGAGATGGTTGGTGTCCGCTACCGGCGAGCCCTGTTCCCTGGATATTCAGACTCGGTCGAGTACATGTTCGAGTGCCCAACGACGATCTTTGAAGGCGAGCCAACCGATCTTGCCAGGACCGGTCGAGAGATTCAGGAGTTTGCGATCGAGGCGGAAGTGGACGCGGGAAAGCTCGAAATCGTTGCGATCTTGCAATACCGAAAAGCCGATCAATTTTTGATCAACTTCCTGCTAGGCGAGGACTCCGGTCTTACCGCGCCGGTGATCGAGATGAATCGGGTCCGAGCCGAAGTGGCGGTCCAGGACAAAGTCCGGCAGGTCGCGGAAGATCCAGGTTCCTCGAGCCCAGAGCAGAGAGTCGGCGGTTAGCCCCCCAAGATGAACTCCGAGGAGCAACAACCCGGCGGGAGGTCCGGTCCGACGCGCCAGCCACAGGGAAAGGGGCATTGGGGGCGCCGCCGTCGGCGCCTGAAAAGGGTGGCTATTCTGAGCGCTTCCATTCTGGCGCTCGGGGCAGGTCTCGGTTACTTGGCCTTCGTCAGGGGACGGACTGAAGTGAGGCGTCCTGACGAACAGCTCGATGAAATCACCAGCAAGCTTTCTAGAAATATTCCACCAGAGGCTCCGATGCCCCTATTCACCGAGGTGACATTGGAAGCTGGGTTGGGCGAGTTTAGGAGCTTTGCAGGTAATCGTACCTCGCAGTTGCCGGAGGATATGGGTTCCGGGGCAGCTTGGGGTGATTTTGACAACGATGGCGACGACGATCTCTTTCTGGTAGCCGCCGGTGGTTCGATGACTTCGCCACCCGAGGACTGGGCCCGATCGGAGTTGTACGAAAACCGCGGTGACGGCACCTTCAAGCGGGTTGCAGAGTTTCCTGAAATCCGGATACTGGGAATGGCCGCCGCGTGGGCCGACTACGATGGCGATGG
>JAZFTL010000165.1:0-4850 GCA_036446675.1 Thermoanaerobaculia bacterium | reverse complement strand
CCCTTTTCGCCGCCGCCCTTGCCGTCCTGTTGGCGTCCGCTGTCACTGCTCAGAATTCTGAAATCCAAAATCCCAACTCGGTGACTTCGACTTCGGTCACCGGAACCGACGCTCCGACCGGGCTCTTTACAGAGATTGTGCAGGTTCGCGTCATCAACGTCGACGTCTTCGTTACCGACCGCTCGGGCCAGAGTGTGGCCGGTCTCTCACGCGACGACTTCGAACTTCGGGTCGATGGCAGATCCGTGCCCATCTCGAACTTCTACTCAGAGATGGGGGGTACGCAGTGGACCACTTCAAAGTCCACTGAACTCCTAGCAGATTCGACGTTTAGGTCCGTGGAAGAGGTTCAGGCGGACCCCGCTCATCGAACTCACGTGGTGATCCTCATCGACCACACTAGATTGCATGCCAACAACCGTAAGCGCACCCTGGCCGCGCTCCGCGAAGCGATCGAGGGTCTCGGGCCGGAAGATCTGGTTGCCGTGGTCGGTCTCGAGGGGTCACTGATTTTCTACTCTGATTTTCTATATGACCGACAGGCCCTCGACCGGCTTCTCGACAAGATGTCTCGGGTATCGGTACAGAGTAGTGGCATCGGCGAGCTAGAGCGCCGCAGGATCTTCGGTGATCTCGCCCACGGCCAAAGTGGTGGCATTCTAGGCCGCACCTCCGACACGAACTCGGACGCGGTGATGTCTCGGATCCGCGCCTACGCGGCGCAGGAGTTCGCTCGCAGTAGAGTGTCCCTGCGCGAGATCGAGCGGGTCGTAACAACTCTCGCCGGGGTGCAGGGGCGCAAGGCTGTACTGTATGTGGGCGAAGGCATACCGACCCGTCCCGGCGAAGGACTCTTCGTGGAGTGGCGCAACCGATTCGGCGGCGGCGACGCCTACACTGAATTCGGAATTCGACGGGTCGACTTCAACACAGACTACACCCGCGCCGTAGGTAGATTCGATCTCACCACCGCCATCAACAGGCTAGCCGCCTCCGCCAATCATGCCGGTGTCACGCTCTACTCTGTGGACGCTGAGGGAGATCATGGCGGCGAGATTCGATCGGCCCTCACCGTCCAGGGGGCGACCTCAGAAGCCATCTCGGTAATCGATGAGAATTTCCGCGCTCCTCTCGAGTCCGCCTCCAAAGCGACCGGCGGTCGGATGCTTCGATCCTCCGGAAAATTGTTAGAGCAACTCGATGTCCTGATGCGTGATTTCGATACTTTCTATTCTCTCGGATTCAATGCCGGCCCTGATTGGCAGCCGGGATCCGAACACAAGATTTCAGTGAAGACCAAAGGGAAGGGTCTTCGAGTTAGATATCGCAAGGAGGTCCGCCTGCCCAAGCCTGACGAGCGCGAGGCCAGTGCCACTGTAGCCGCGCTGATCTATCAAACGATCAATAACCCGCTCGAATTGCGTGCCACTCCCAGCGCTCGAATTCCCAGAGAAGACGGCACGGTCACCGTTCCTGTGATTCTAGAGGTTCCGGTCAAGAACCTCGGATTCATACCCCAAGGGGACAATCAGGCCGCTTCTCTTACCTTCTATGTGAGTATCAAAAACGAAGACGGCGACGCCGGTCGCGTTCAAAAAATCCCATTCCACGTCGCGATCCCCGAAGCCCATATGGAAGCCGCGCTGGCGGACTCGGTCCACTACCCGTTGCCGCTCGTCCTGCGACCAGGCGATCAGCAGGCTGCGATCGGCATCCGTGACAACGTCAACGGCACCTTTTCGGCCGTTCGCATCGACGTATCCGAGTTCTCTCAGTTCTAAGGGTGTGCGCCGGATAACTTCTCCTTTTCGCATCCCATCTTCCGGCTCCCGTTCGGTCGCTTGCTCTACGCAGGCGGGGAGATGTCGGGTGCTAGACTGCCTGCAAGCCTGCGATGGCGCGCATTTATTCCGATGAGCCGGGAGGACGGATCATCGCCCTAATTGAGCGGTTCTTTGCCTTAAAAGAGAGAGGAACGACCCTCGGCACCGAAGTCCGCGCCGGGGTCGTCACCTTTCTCACCATGTCCTATATTCTGTTCGTCAATCCGCAGATTTTGGCGCAGGCGGGAATGCCGGCCCAAGATGTAGCCGTAGCCACGGCTCTGGCGGCTGCCGCCGCCACGCTGGCGATGGGTCTCCTGGCGAATCTCCCCTTTGCCTTGGCGCCCGGAATGGGACTGAACGCATATTTCACCTTTGGAGTCGTTCAGGGCTTAGGAGTCAGCTGGCAAGTGGCCCTGGCTGCCGTATTTGTCGAAGGAATCATCTTTCTCGTTCTGGCCGTAACCGGGGCACGTTCCGCCCTGATGCGAGCCATTCCTGAATCCATCAAGATCGCCACGATGAGCGGCATCGGTCTCTTCCTGGCGCTCATCGGTTTTCAAAACGCCGGCTTGGTCGTGGACCACCCCACCACTCTGGTCACCCTTGGCAACCTTGCGGACCCTAAGACCATGCTTGCCGTAGGTGGACTCATCTTGATCGCAGCACTGCTCGCGGCCAAGGTGCGAGGCGGCATTCTCATCGGCGTTTTGCTGATCACTGCCATCTGTTGGCTCAGCGGCATCAGCCCCCCTCCGGAAACGCTCGTGACCATGCCGAGCCTGCCGCAAGAGACTCTCTTTGCCCTCGACTTTAGCGAGCTCCTTACCGGCAAGCTGCTGATCGCCGTAATCGCCTTCCTGTTCGTCGACATCTTCGACACCGCGGGTACTCTCATAGGGGTCGGCAGGCTCGCCGGATTTCTCGACGCAGACGGCAATCTGCCGGCAGCCAAGCGAGCCTTCACGGCCGACGCTCTCGGTACGGTGGTCGGAGCTCTGGTCGGCACCAGCACCGTCACCTCATATGTGGAATCGGCAACAGGTGTCGAAGAGGGAGGCCGCACCGGCCTCACCTCGATCGTTGTCGCCGGCCTTTTTCTGCTCTCGCTCTTTTTTACTCCCCTACTCATTGCGGTTCCGGCTGTCGCAACAGCCCCCGCCCTGATCGTAGTAGGGGCGCTCATGATGCAAGGCACCAAGGACCTGGACTGGGGTGAGATCGAAGAGTCGGTTCCCGCATTCGTCACCGTAGCCACTATGCCGATGACCTACTCAATCGCCACCGGGATCAGCCTCGGCATTATCTCCTACACTTGGATCAAGCTGCTGCGCGGAAAACTGCGCGAACTCCATCCGCTGCTCATCGTTATCGCTTTGCTTCTCATGTTGTTTTATGGAATTCGGTAGAGCCGGCGAAAACCGAATCGACGCCACCATCCGAACAGCCTGGGCTCATCCGACGGAAGGTCGTTGAGTGCTGGTCATAGATTCTTCAGACATCGATTCCTCTCTCCTGCGGAGTGCCCGGCACCAAGTTGTCGAGAACAATCCCCAGAAATGCCGCTACAGCCATTCCGGTCGAACCAACGGACAGCAGAATTCCAGCAAGACTCGGCGACAAACTCGCCAGAAGACCCTCTGCAGTTGGTTGGTAGAGCGCTAAACTCTGACCGACCTGTAACGCCTCAGGAGAAGCCTTGGCTGCGAAGTACGCCGGAACTGAGAGGCCCATGAAGAGCGAAAACCCCGCAATAAAAAGATTGCGGTCGCTGGAAAGGTCTGCCTTGGCAAGCTGTTGAATGCCAATTGCAGCGATCAACCCAAACAGCGAGCAGTAGAGGCCGCCGATCACAGGCCCTGGTATTGCGGCCGCAAAGCCGCCGAATTTCCCGAAGATCCCAAGAAAGACGAGGATCACTCCGCCCACCTGAACGACCCATCGCGACCCGACCTTAGTGAGCCCGATGAGGCCGATATTCTCCGAGTATGACGTCGACGCAAAGCCTCCGACCAACCCTGAGATGGCACAGCCGATTCCCTCGGCGCCAATCCCTCGACTGAGCTGTTTCGCCGTAGGGTCTCCCCCACCGGACAGGTAAGAACAGGCGTGGTAATCGCCGATCGACTCGATCATCGAAGCGAAGTAGCCGGCAAGAATGGCGAAGAAAAAACCCAGGTGAAACTTAGGTGCACCCCACGGAAAGATCAGTTCGCCAGGCGAGAGTCGTATCCACTGAGCATCCTCAACCGCCGCCAGGCTGACGAACGAAGGGTGTCCCTCAGCGAAAACTCCTATCTGGGAGAGGATGACACACAGGGTCGTTACGGAAACGACAGCGGTCAAAATGGGGAAGAGACGAAAGAAACGACTCTGACGGGCGAAGATCAATGTAAACAGAATCACTAGGCCGATCGTCAAGCCGGAAATCGGCCAGTGGGTGCCGGCCTTGGGCGCCCCATGTTGGAACAGGGCGAGGCCGATAAGCATGATGACCGGCCCGATCACAACGGGAGACAGGAACCTATGGAGGATCCCCACCAAACCACTGAATCCGATGACGATCTCGACCACAGCACCAAGCAGAACGGCCCCTGCAATGTACTGCATTGCCAAGGGCCCAGCAGCGACGCCGGTAGCGGCCGCCTCCTTAGAGGCTTCGCCGACGATGAGAAAGAACGCCGCCAGAAATGAAAACGAGACCCCTTGAACAATCGGCAGACGCGACCCGAAAGTGGTCTGGACGATGGTCGCCAGACCCGAGGCCAGCATCACCGAGGAGATGAGCATGGCGATTTGGGCGGGAGTCATTCCCATGGTCGGGCCCAGCAACAGGGGCACACTGACCGTGGCGCCAAACATCGTCAACACATGTTGTGCTCCAAGTACGATCGTCCTCGGCAAGTTGGGTCGATCATCGAGACCGTAAATCGGCTGCGTCCCGACTCGACTGTTTGACTCTGCAGATTGGGCCATAATACCTCCTGATGTCTCCTCACACCTCTCGGGTTGATCGATCGGGGGTGA
>JAZFTL010000164.1:0-7100 GCA_036446675.1 Thermoanaerobaculia bacterium | reverse complement strand
GCGAAACTCCACTTGGTCCGGCTCCACGCCATACTTCTCGGCTGCGAAGTCTGTGAGCCTGTGCTTCAAGGTGCGAGCGGCGGCGAGTGCCGCCATACCGTTGAGATCGGATCCCGATGAAGCAGCGGTGGCTGAAGCATTTGGGACCCGGGCGGTATCCGAGGGCGTACAACGGATTTGGCCGACATCGATCTGCAACTCCTCTGCTACGACTTGGGCAACTTTGGTAAAGAGCCCCTGCCCCATCTCGGTCCCACCATGATTGAGTTGCAGGGTACCGTCGGAGTAGATGTGGATGAGGGCACCGGCCTGGTTGTAAGAAGTCGCCGTAAAGGAGATTCCGAATTTCACCGGAGTCAGGGCAATGCCACGTTTGAGGTACTCACTCTTGGCGTTGAAATCCTCAATTTGCTGCCGTCGCTGGAGGTAGTCCGATGAGCCCACCAATTCGGGAACCAGCTCCCACAGCACGTTGTCTTCCACCTGCATCTGATAGGGAGTCGTATGGCGCTCGGCAACGCCGTAAAAATTCTCCTGTCGGACCACCAGGGGGTCTACTCTCAGATAGCGGGCGATCTCATCGATCACCTCTTCTATCGCGATCATCCCCTGCGGCCCGCCGAACCCGCGGAAAGCGGTATTGGAGACGGTGTTGGTCTTGCAGCGATGCGACGTGATCGAGACGTTCTCTAGAAAGTAACAGTTGTCGGCGTGAAAGATGGTCCGATCGTTGACCGGACCGGAGAGATCGGCGGACATTCCACAGCGTGAAGCGAAAACGAAGTCAATTCCCTGAATTCGACCCGCATCATCAAACCCCACTTCGTAGTCGACGCGATAGTCGTGCCGCTTGCCGGTCATCACCATATCGGTATCGCGGTCGGGCCGCAGCTTCACGGCTTGGCCGGTGCAAGCCGCGAAGAGTGCGGCAATGCTCGCAAAAAGCGCCGACTGGGTCTCCTTACCGCCAAAGCCGCCGCCCATTCGACGACACTCCACGACGACATCCTTCGCGGTCTTTCCCAAGGCGCCGGCGACTACCGACTGCACCTGGCTCGGATGTTGTGAGGAGCTATGGATCAACATGTCGCCATCTTCTCTAGGAAAGGCGAAGGCGATGTGACTCTCCAGATAGAAGTGATCCTGGCCGCCAATCCTGAACCGACTCTTCAGGCGGTGCGGTGCGGCGGCGATGGCACTCTCGGCATCGCCGCTAGAGAGGGTGTTCGTCGGTAGGACAAACGACTTCTTCTCCAAGGCAGCATCCGTATCGAGCAACGGCTCCAGGTGTTCGTACTCGATGACCGCCAACTTGATAGCGCGTCGAGCTCTCTCGAGGCTGGTTGCCGCCACGGCGAAAATCGACTGCCCTACATACTCGACCAAACCTTCGGCAAAGATCGGATCATCTTCGAGTTTCCCGCCGAAGTTGTTGTGTCCGGGAACGTCATCGGCGGCGAGCACCGCAATGACCCCGGGAGCGTCCTTGACCTGGCTCAGGTCGATCGATTTAATCCGCGCATGAGCTCTCGAACTCATCCCGATGGCGGCATGCAAGGTTCCCTTGGGCTCGGGCAGGTCATCGATGTATCCGGCTTCGCCGCTGACGTGGAGATGGGCACTCTCGTGGGGAAGAGGAGTCCCGATTGCACCTCTGAAGGTTGGCTCTCGCATCATCAAGGCCTTCTATTCTCGATGATTCGAGTGGCGCCTGCGAAGCCACTGTTCTCGAGATAGAATTTCCTCAGCAGGTTGCGCGCCACCAGGCTACGATAGGCAGCACTCGCTCGCATGTCCGCAATCGGAGCAAAGTCTCGCTCCAGAGCGTCCATCGCCTCAGACACCGTGGAGTCGTTCCAACTCTTACCAGTCAGTGTCACCTCACAGTGCGACGCCCGTCGTGGAATGGCCGCCATCCCACCAAAGCAAACCCGAGCACTGTGGACTCGGCCCTCTCGCGTCTCTATACAGAAGGCGGCACACACCGCTGAGATATCTTGATCGAAGCGCTTCGATATCTTGTAGGTCGCGAACAGACGATCAGAGGGCTCGAGAGGCACCCGAATTCGTTCGACGAACTCGCCTAGCGCCAGATCTGTCTTCTGATACGCCAAGTAGAAGTCTTGCAAAGCGATCTCGCGCGTGGCCTCGCCGAGTCTCAATACGATCGTCGTGCCCAAGGCAATCAGGCCGGGCATGGAATCGCCGACCGGTGAGCCGTTGGCAATGTTGCCGCCGATCGTCGCGGCGTTGCGGATAGGGGGCGAACCGAAACGACGGTAGAGCTCACCCATGTCGGGAAAATGCTCCGCGAACACTTCCTGAGCTTCGGTTACGGTAACTGCCGCGCCGAGTTCGAGATGGGAAGGGGTAACCTCCAATCGCTTCAGTTCCGCGACGTTTCCGATGTAAATCAAACACTCCAGATCCATCTGCCGTTTCGTCACCCACAGCCCGATGTCTGTCCCCCCTGCCAGAATGTAGGCCTGCGGATTCTGCTCGACGAGCGCCGCTAGGTCGGAGAGGTTATCGGGAGCAAAGTAGCGATGTTCAGCCCCGTCGAGGGCCGGGCCGCTTACCGCCAAAGTCCCTTGCCGTTGAATGGCGCGGAGCCGCTCCGCCATGGCGCGCTCTTCACCGGTCGGCTCGGCATGCTCCGCCAACGTAAATGGGCGATGCAGCCATTCCCGATCACTCGATTCGCCGTTCCCCAAATCGTACATATTGCGGGCGGCGTCGATGATCGGCCGATAGCCGGTACAGCGACAGAGATTACCGGCCAACACATCGTTGACGCGCTGACGCGATGGCTTCCCTTCCGACTTGTAGAGAGCAAAAAGCGACATCACGAAACCCGGAGTGCAGAACCCGCACTGCGAGCCATGGCCCTCCACCATCGCCTGTTGCACCGGGTGGAGCGGACCGTTCGGAACCCGCAAACTCTCTACGGTAAACAGTTCCTTGCCATCCAGGGTCGGTACAAACTGGATACAGGAGTTGATCGCCCGAAACTGAACTCGATCGCCAACCAGCTCTCCCAGCACCACCGTGCAGGCACCACAGTCGCCCTCGGCACAACCCTCTTTGGTACCGGTCCGGCGCAGGTTCTCCCGCAGGTAGTTAAGGAGAGTCGTTGTGGGATCGATGTCGCGGACCGCTCTGACCTCACCGTCCAGAATGAAGCGGATTGAGTCGCCCTGCCGGTCAGCACCATGATGCTTCGAAGCTGTCATGAATCATCTCTCTCGCGAGATCTATCGCCTCCACATACCGTCTCATCGAAGCGGTCGGATTCGACTCGAACTAGCGTGCCAGCTTTGCTGGAGGTTGTCTAGGCCCGGTGACCCGGTGCGTTCACGTGCCGCGTTTCCGTCTGATGATCTGCTGAAGGGCGCACCCTAACTCCCTGCTCCCGCGAGTTCCTAGAGCCTCGCCGGCCGTCGCGGCTGACGAAGCGGCCATGATGGCGCAGCTCGAGGCATGCATTGATTGCTTCCAGGATATGGCGCTCGGGCTGCGCCGAATCGCCCTTGAAATGGATGGTTAGCCAGCGTTCCACCAGATTCATCATTATCATTCGGAGTGACAAAAGATCTCACCCCTTGTCATCCCGACTGGAGGCTGCGCAGCGGCCGGAACGAAGGGATCTGGGCGGGGGCCAACACCAAAGTTCGTGACCGTTGGGTCGCCTCCTTTCCCCCAGATTCATCTCTCTCGGTCGGAATGACAATGGAGTCGATGGGCCGCCTGGAGTCTCTCGGAATCAGCGTCGAACATGCCCACTAGGCAGGCCCGATTTGGTACTGTTCGAGGTTACAGGGTCGAGAGGAGGTCGGGCTGAACCCAAACCGCCGGCCGACCCGTACATCCGACGAAGACGCATTCCGCTAAAAGAGAGCCTGAAAGCCATGAAATCGACAAGAATCGCCCTGCTGTTGACCGCACTCATGCTGCTCACCTCAGATCCGGGAAGAGCGGCTCTGCACTACAGGAGCGCCGGGGATCATCCCTGGTGCGGCACCCATCCAACCGTACTGGCCGAATCCCAAGCGCGGCACCGCCTGTTTCAACGGCGTGCTGAACGGGACTTCCAGGCGGCATCTACCTTGGGAGATCTGCCCCCAGCACTCGCCACGCCGACCGCGACAAAAGAGGGCAATGTCGCCGTGATCCTCGACGATGCCGATGGCTCGCTGATCTCGAGCTCCAATCTGTTCGACTTAGGGGAAAGCGGGCTCGCTTTCAGAAAGAAGAAAAAGAAGATTCGCGCCGCAGCATCGGGCGCCGGCATCTCGGCAGAGATGGGCGACCGGATCGAGACCTGGGAGTTTTGTAACGACCCAGATCTATGCAATGGGGACGATACATCAATCGAGATAGATCTCGCCTTCAAAATTCGCTTTTACGGAACCAAGTACGGCAAGGTCTACCTGAATTCGGACGGCAATCTGACCTTCCTAGAGGCCGACTTTGAATCCACGCCGCGGGACGTCAGTCGAACCGCCAACGGTCCACCCCGCATTGCGGCCTTTTTCAATGATCTCGACCCCAGCCAAACTTCCGGCAACAACGGGGACTTCGTCAACAACGCACCTACCTTCCTGCGCGTCACTTGGGTCAACGTACCCCGGTTCGGTTTGACAGACCAAAACACATTTCAGGTCACCCTCTTCAAAAGCGGCAAGATCGTCATGGCATACGGTACGCTCAGTGCCACTGAGGCGATCATCGGCACGACACCTGGGAGGGGCGCGGAGTTCGACTTCGTCGACTTCACCGAGGAGCTCCCTTTTGGCCCCACGAAGCGCGGAATACTGGAGCGCTTCACGACCTCCGCTGAGATCGACGATCTCGCCGTTGCAAGTGCTTTCTTCGATGCCTTCCAAGACATTTACAGCCACCTAGTCATTTGGGTCGACTTCCCGATCGACCTCGGTGGGGCGTTCGCTTTTCACTTGGGCCTCAGAAACCAGGTTATGGGAATTGGACGGGGGCTCTTCGACTTCAGCGATCTAGCCGGCAGCAACGGTGTGTTGGATAGTTATCTCAATATGGGTTCCCTGGCGAACTATCCCGCAGATCCGGATAACGAGTTCCTGGGAACCAACAGCACTCTCGAAGTTCTGGGGCAGGAAGCGGGCCACCGCTGGGGCTCATTCGTACAATTTATCGATGCCGATGGCCGGCGCAGCAACGACTTGCTGGGCCGAGCCCTGGCTCACTGGAGCTTTCTCCTGGACTCGGATGCCTCGGTCCTAGAGGGGAACGATATCCGAGACAACGGCGACGGCACCTTCACGACCGTCGAATCGACCGAGCGCTTCAGTCGACTCGACCAATACCTGATGGGCCTAAGACCAAAAAAGCAGGTTCCAGATTTCTTCTATGTCATAGATACCAGTGGCGTTGCCCAGCCCGGTGACGGACCCCAGGAGGGAGTCACGGTCGGAGGCACTAGAGTCGATGTCTCCATCGACCAAGTGATCGCCGCCGAGGGGGCGCGCGTGCCGAAGTCAGCGGATGCTCCCAAGGTGTTCAAAATGGCCTTCATACTGCTGGCCCGGGAGGGCGAGCCGCCGACTCAGGAGTCGATCGATAAGCTGCAGATGATTCGACAGCGCTGGCAGACCTTCTTCAAAGACGGGACCGACGGCAAAGGCAAGGCCAACACTAAACTCAAGCTCAAATAGATTATCCAGTCCCACGTCACCACCTCACTCGATGCACTCGCTTGTCTCGGAAGAATGTTCCGACCTTGATGAGCTGTCCAAGGTAGGATATCCAGGTGCCTGGGTCAGATTCGAAGAGTGCAGACGGTCCGTCCGAAGTCGGTAGTCAGGAAGCGCCCACGGCGCTGAAGGCCAAGGTGGTCCGGGCCTCAGATTTCATCATGAAGCTGGCCAAGGCCCTACATACCTATGGCATGCCGGCACATCGCCTCGAACACGCCCTTCATCAGATCAGTACCCGGCTCGGAGTCGACGCTCCGTACTTGGTCACCCCCACATCCATCATTGCCAAAATCGGTCCAGCCAACTCGTCCAAGATGTTTCTGGAACGGGTCGATCCGGGGCGGATCAATCTCGAGAAACAGACGGAGCTCCACACTCTGATCTGTGACGTCGCCGGTCGCAGGCTGACTCTCGAAGAGGCCGGCGAGGTCGTCGACGAATTGACCACACGGCCACCTACTTACGGGAGACTCGCCACGGTGGCCGGCTTCGCTTTGGCTTCAGCCTCCACCTCGGTGTTTTTCGATGCCGGCAGAACCGAGGTGATTGCCGCCGGAACTATTGGGCTGGTCATCGGGATGCTGGTACAGCTGGCGGCGCGAGCTCCACGCTTCGCGATGGTACTGCCGGGCGCTGCAGGGCTGGTGGCAGTTCTAATTGCGGCACTCGTGCAAGTTGTTGTGGGCCCCATGTTCTCTTTCATTGCCATCCTCGCGGGCCTCATCATTCTTCTGCCGGGATTGAACCTGACGATCGCCGTCAACGAATTGGCCCATGGCCAACTCGTCAGCGGCAGCGCTCGCCTCGGCGGCGCCCTCATGGCTTTCATTCAAATCGCATTTGGTGTTGCGCTCGGCGAAAAGGTTGTAGCGTGGCTGGAAATCATCGCAGCCGCCGAACCCGAGACTCTGCCGACTTGGATTGTTCCGGGCGCACTCCTGGTGTCGGCAGTCGGCATGACGGTTCTATTCAAAGCGAGAACCCGAGATTTTCCACTCATTCTGCTGGCGGCAACGGTCTCATTTTCTGGCAGCCGGATTGGTACTCTGGCGTTCGGGCCGGAACTTGGTGTCCTGCTTGGCGCTTGGCTGGTGGGAACACTGGGACACCTTGCCGGACGCTGGAGGAACCACCCGTCAGCCGTCGGAATCCTGCCCGGAATGCTCCTTCTGGTCCCCGGCGGACTAAGCTTTACGACCCTTTCGGCCCTACTGTCAAATGATCCCGTTTCCGGGATTCAAGCTGGTTTTTCAACTCTGCTCTTCGCACTCTCACTCGTGACGGGTCTCCTACTCTCCAGCCTCACGAGCAGGTCGCATGAGGACTTCTAGACTCGAGCGGTCGACTCACAATGACTGAGCCAATCAC